>JAEWMH010000193.1 GCA_023393235.1 Bacillota bacterium
CCCGGGGCCCTGGGGGCCGGGCCCCCAGACCGGGTCCTTGGGGGCCCGGACCGTGGGGACCTGGCCCATGGGGCCCCGGTCCGTGGGTAGGCCCCGGCCCATGGTTTGGTCCCGGGTACTGGCCTTATCCCCGTTTCCGCCGCTATGGACTGCCTCTGGCGGGTCTGGCCGCATTGTCTCTGTTTCCGTTCTGGATCTAAAACGGCTGCGCCGGCTCCCTGGGGAGCCGGTTTTTTGCTGTGGGAGGGCGGGCGGAAGGAGGCGGTTAGGCGGAAGGTTGAGCAGATGGAGGTAGTAAGGCGAAGGGCGAGCAGCATGGAGGTGCTAAGGCGAAGGGCGGCCATAACGGAACTGTGAGTCCCTTAGAGGCTGGAATTCGGGGATTCGAGGAAATAACGGAACTGTGAGACCGTTAGCCTCCGAAAAAGCTTGTCTCAGGCTGTCCCGCCCCTTGTAAGGAGCTCTCAGTTCCGTAACAAAGCAAGGAAGCAGCGTTTTTACCGGCTAAGAGCGTTAAAGTTCCTTTACCGCGGGTAAAGGAGATACAGAAGCAAGCCCGAATTGGACGGGCATCAATTTTTTGGTATGATGAATGTAATACTTATCCAATAACGGAGGTAGCGCAAAATGGAAGATTGTATTTTTTGCAAAATCGTCAAGGGGGATATCCCCTCCAAAAAGGTATTTGAAAATGAGCATGTGCTGGCTTTCCACGATATTAATCCGGGTGCGCCGGTCCATGTGCTGCTGATCCCCAAGAAGCATATTCCGACCATGAACGATGTTACCGCGGAGGATCTGCAGGTGATCGGGGAGATCCACGCTGCGGCCCAGCAGGTGGCGCAAGAAACCGGCATCGCCCAAAGCGGCTACCGCCTCTCCAACAACTGCAACAAGGACGGCGGGCAGGAGGTATTCCACCTTCATTACCATCTCATGGGCGGCGCCAAATTGGGTCCGCTGTTTGCCAAGTAAAAAGGGTCTTGCGGAGAGCGTTAAGGGTCAAGGCTTACAGGCTGTGTAAGCGTTTGGCGCGAGGATTGCAGATAGATGTAATCACGGGTTGACACACCCTTTCTCTTTACCCTATAATGTAGTTTGATAACCGTCTGTTTTTTGGACACGGTCTGTTCGGAGGGAGGGAAATCTGGTGTCAGAAACTCGAGTACGTAAGAATGAAACAATCGATGCAGCACTTCGCCGCTTTAAGAAATCCATCGCGAAGGATGGTGTGTTGGCGGAGGTTAAGAAGCGCAAGCACTATGAGAAGCCTAGCGTTAAACGGAAGTTGAAATCCGAGGCTGCTCGCAAGCGGAAGTTCTAGGAGGAGCCTTAACTCATGACCTTAAACGACCGATTGAACGAAGATATGAAGCAGGCGATGAGGAGCCAGGATAAGTTCAGGCTTTCCGTGATCCGGATGGTTCGTTCGTCGATCAAGAATATAGAAATCGATCAACGAAAGACTTTGGATGATCAGGATGTCCTTGACGTACTGAATCGTGAAATCAAGCAGCGTAGAGATTCCCTCCAGGAATTCGAAAAAGCAGGCCGGCAGGATTTGGTTGACCAGTTAAAGCAAGAGCTGGATATCCTCTCCGCATACATGCCCAAGCAATTGAGTGAAGATGAAGTCAAAGTGATTGTACAACAGACCATCCAAGAAGTCGGTGCTTCCTCAAAAGCGGATATGGGCAAGGTTATGGGTGCATTAATGCCCAAAGTGAAAGGGCTGGCCGACGGCAAGCTCGTCAATCAGATCGTTTCGCAGCTACTGGCTTAAGAAGCCGTTGCCTCTTTTCAATAAACACTCCGGACTCGGGTAACCGAGCCGGGGTGTTTTTTGTTGTGCGGCGGGTATGAATTTCTGAAACGCTTTCCATAATTTTGCGTATTCATGGTAAGCTATATACAGGAAAGGGGTTGGTGAATACGAACATCCGGTTGAAGGCATGGCTTATGGGGTTATTGGCGGTGCTGATGCTGATTCCGGCAGGGATAAGCGCAGCAGGCAGCGCAAAGGCGGCCGGAGAGACCCAGAACGGCGCCAAGCTTGTGTATTACATACCGGCCGAACGGACCATCGAAAGCGGGCTTCAGCGTTTTCTGCAGCGAGCTTATGAGGATGCAGAAGCACATCAGGCCAGCTACATCATTCTCGATGTGAATACCTTGGGTGGCCGAGTGAAAGAGGCGTTGGATATCGGCGAGCTGATCAAAACCAGCAAAGTGCCGACTGCGGTATTTGTCCGCGGCAAAGCATTCTCGGCGGGAAGCTTCATTGCCTTAAACGCCAAGAAAATCTATATGGAGCCGGGCAGCACCATCGGCGCCGCGGCGGTTGTGGATGGGCAGGGGGAAGAGCTGGACCCCAATGCTAAAACTGTAGCCGCCTGGTCCAGCGCCATGCGTTCGGCTGCGGAGCTGAACGGGCGCAATCCCGCCATCGCCGAAGGAATGGTGAACAAAAACCGGACCTTGGCGGTGCCGCAGCTGAACAAGGAGTTCCGCCAGGGGGAGCTGATTTCGCTCACCTCCGAGGAAGCCCTGAAGGTAGGGTATGCGGAGGGGATCGCGGGGAGCCGGGAAGAGGTGCTGAAGGCACTGGGCCTGGAAGGCGCTCAAGTGGAGGTGTTCAATCCTTCCTTCTCCGAAAATTTGGCTCGTTTCCTTCTTCACCCAGTTGTTACAACCGTCCTGTTTATTCTGGGGCTGGCGGGAATCGCCATTGAGCTCTTCGTACCGGGCTTCGGCATTCCGGGCTTTATCGGGGCAGCCAGTTTTGTTCTGTACTTTTTCGGCCAATATGTGGCAGGCTTTGCGGGGGTGGAGGATGTGGCGCTGTTTATTATCGGGATCATCCTGCTGGTCATCGAAATATTCGTTCCCGGCTTCGGAATATGGGCCATCATCGGCATCATCTGTCTGATGAGCGGGGTGATTATGGCCGCGTATGATTCGTCTGCAGCAGCTCTTTCGCTGGGAATCGGCTTTATTCTGGCTATGGTGCTGGCGGGGTTCGTCATTTATGCCTTCCGGAAACGGGGAATCTGGAACAAGTTTATCCTGAAGGATGAGCTGAAGACGGAGCTCGGGTATGTATCCCAGCCAGTGAAGGAATATCTTCTTGGCAAAACAGGCAAGGCTATGACTTCGCTTCGTCCAGCAGGAACAGCTGTTTTTGACGGCGAACGGGTGGATGTGGTTACCGCCGGAGAATTCATCCAACAGGGCCAACTGGTAACAGTGGTACTGGTGGAAGGCGGGCGTATTGTTGTCAGCGGGAAGGAAGAGTAGAACCCCCGAATAAAAAACATTGAACCGAGTATTCTCAAAAAAACATACAATTTAGGAGGCTTTACCTTATGGGTCTGGATCCAATGGTAATGAGTGTTGTGGTCATAGCTCTGGCCATTATCGTGCTGTCCGTGTTCTTCAGCTTTTTCCCCTTTATGCTCTGGATTTCGGCGCTGGCGTCGGGAGTCCGGGTGGGCATTTTCACCCTGGTCGCCATGCGTCTGCGGCGGGTTACCCCCAGCCGGATCGTCAATCCCCAGATCAAAGCCAACAAGGCGGGTCTGGGACTGAACATTAACCAGTTGGAAAGCCATTATTTGGCGGGCGGTAATGTGGACCGGGTGGTCAACGCTCTGATTGCGGCCCAGCGGGCCGACATTCCCTTGGGCTTCGAACGTGCGGCAGCCATTGACCTGGCAGGCCGGGACGTGCTCCAAGCGGTGCAAATGAGCGTTAACCCCCGGGTAATTGAAACGCCCATTGTGGCAGCTGTGGCGAAAGACGGTATTGAAGTAAAGGTAAAAGCACGGGTAACGGTCCGGGCCAATATCGACCGTCTGGTGGGCGGAGCCGGTGAAGAAACCATTATCGCCCGGGTTGGCGAAGGCATCGTCACTACAGTGGGCTCTTCCACTTCCCATAAAGATGTGCTGGAGAATCCCGACTTAATATCCAGAACAGTGCTTGGCAAAGGATTGGACGCCGGAACGGCCTTCGAAATCCTGTCCATCGATATTGCGGACGTGGATATCGGCAAGAACATTGGCGCCCAGCTGCAAACGGAGCAGGCGGAAGCAGATAAGCAAATTGCCCAGGCTAAAGCAGAAGAACGCCGGGCTATGGCGGTGGCCCAGGAGCAGGAGATGCGGGCCAAGGTTGTGGAAATGCGGGCCCGGGTGGTGGAATCCGAGTCCCAGGTGCCCCTTGCCATGGCGGATGCCCTGAAAAGCGGTAAACTGGGCGTTATGGATTACATGAATCTGAAGAACCTGGATGCAGATACCCAGATGAGAAGTTCCATTGGCAAGGTCAATGATTCCTCCAAGCCGGAGAAGGAGTAAGATGAGGCTGGGAAGTGAGGTGGGGACATGGACTTTTTGTCAACTCTTGCAGGCAATCTGCCGTTTCTAATTGTTGTGCTGGCAGGGCTTTTCTCCTTGTTCAAAAAGTTCAGCACTCCGGCTGGCACCCAACAAAAGAAACCTGGGCAGCCTAGACCGTTAAACCGGATGCCGACCTTCGGAGGCGGGCCTGGCGAGATGAAGAAGACTGTCCGTAAAGCGGCGCCTAATCCGTGGGAAGCGGATCATGAGCTGAAAAGGCGGCAGGAGGAGCTGGAGCGCGAGCAGGAGGAATGGCGGCGGGAGGAGCGTGCCGAGGCTGAACGCAGAGTCCGGCGGGAGGAAGAGGAAGGCTCCCGCGGAGCCTTCGCGGCCTCGGGTGCGGGACAGGAAAAGTCCGCTTCCAAACGCAGCAGCCCCTTCCAGTCCGCAAACACTGGCCGCAGCACGGGCTCCCGCTTGGTTCCTGCGTCCGGTTCCAACGAGATCGGCGGCAGGGATACGGTGGCTCATACCGCCGGCAGCTGGACGCCGGAGGGTGAGGATTTGGCCAAAGCGGTGGTGTGGTCGGAGATTCTGGGTGCGCCCAGATCAAAAAGGCCTCACCGCAGATAACGGGATGATCCCATAAGTGACACGATGGCAAGACAAGGAAGCTTACAATAAAAACCGGGCAGCTGCCGCCGTAAGGCGCAGGCCCGGTTTTTTATTTTGCCCCACAGTTAAAGTTAAAGCTTGAATGGTTTAGGCGGCTTTGGTTTGCACCTTGACCGGCAGCTCCTGCTGGTTCCGCTGATTGGAGATGATAAACAGCGTCACCCAAATCAGGATAAAGCCCACCAGTTGGGCGGGAGTAATGACCTGACTGTAAACCACCCAATTGATCAATACGCCGGTCATGGGGAAGCTGAGCTCGGCCAGGGTGGCGTAGGAGGCCTTGGTGGTCTCCAGACCCTTGTAATACAGCAGCATGCTGAGCAATCCGGGCAGCAGGGCCTGCAGGAGCAGATTCAGCGCTACCAGCGACCAGCCGCCGTAGCCGTTGTTAAGCTGCCAAGGCTGTGCTTCAACTTGGGCAATAACAAACAGGAGGGGCAGTGCCATAATGAAACGCAGAGAGGTAACCGTCTCGTATTGAAGCGTCCCCAGCAAATACCGGCCCATTACGGTGGAGCCTCCCCATAAAGCGGCGGCGCCCAGCGCCATCAGGCTGCTCCAGCCAATGAAGGTGCCGGCATGCCCGAAGGGCAGCGTCCAGCCGAAGGTAAGCAGGTACGTGCCTACCAGAGCAACCAGCAGCAGGGGGCCGAAGTTCCGCGGCAAGCGTTCCTTCAGCACCACGGCGGCGAGGGCAATGGCAAACAGTGGCTGCAGCTTCTGCAAAAGCAGCACCATGTTCAGATCACCGGAGACCAGGGCTTTGGTGAACAGGATCGTAGCTACCGCCGAACCGCCCCAAGAAACTACCAGCAGGGCACCCACATGCCGCAGCCGGAGGGCCCGGAGCTCCGAACGCCGCTTCCACAGCACCGGTGCGGCTGCCAGGAATAAGACGGCATGCTCCAGCAGCACAATCTGGGAGGAGGTCATAGACTTCAGCAGAATGATCCGGAACAGCGGATCCACGCCCCACAGCGCCGCTCCCAGCAATACCAGCCAGAAGCCGCCGCGGAATGATTTGCCTGACAGAGAAGCGAAAACAGTGCTCATTGATAGCTCCTTTTCCAAAATCCTTAGAAGGTGTATCATACTCCGAAACAAGATCAAAAAACCCCCGTTTGCCTGAGACAGGCCAAAGGGGGTGGGCTGAACCGCGCATACGTCAAGAGTCCATCCCTTAATAAGGGCCGGCTCAAGCTTCGCCAAGCGTGTTTCTCTTTGATCCTCTTCCATCCGGACTTTACCGTCGGCTCTGGAATTGCACCAGATCAGTCCCGTGGTCCGTCTGCCGAACCGCCGGGAGTCGCGGGCTTGGGCTCAAAAGGAGCCTTTACCGCCGGTCAGGAATTTCACCTCACCCCGAAGATCTTGTATGTTGTTATTTTTTTCACAGCACAAGCATACGCCGAAGCACCTTGTTCTGTCCAGTGGTTTTTGCGGTTTTGGCGCATACTGCCGAGGGTTTTTTAGTGGCACCGCTTTCATTTAATTTGTAGACAAGCCTAGATTATAAAAATTATTCAAATATTGCGTATAGGCAAGTTTTTTAGTTGCGGAAAACAAAAGTGTGGCATATAATCGGGGTAGATCATATACTGCTGGTAGCCTTTTTTTGGAAACCCGATTTCAAGTCCGGTTTTTTTTATCATAAATGTTGCACGAGGCAAACTCTTTGTCCCAGCGGAAAGTGAGGAATTGGCATGACAACAACAAACATACCACTGTCAGAGGCAAAAACGGGCAGCATCCTGCTTTTGACGCGGATAGAGGTTCAGGGCGTAATGCGCAGAAGACTTCTCGATTTGGGATTTGTTCCCGAAAACGAGGTGGAGGTGCTGCAGAGAAGCCCCTTGGGCGATCCTATCGCCTTCCGTGTCAACAACACCACAATCGCCCTCCGGAAAGAAGAAAGCTCGCTGATCTACGGAACCATTACGGGAGGTGGGGAATAATGGCGGTTTACACTGTGGCCTTGGCCGGCAATCCCAATACAGGCAAGAGCACCTTGTTCAACCTTCTTACAGGTCTCCGGCAGCATACCGGCAATTGGGCGGGCAAAACCGTCGACCTGGCTCAAGGGGATTTTACCCACAATGGGCATGAATTCCGCATGATTGATTTACCCGGCACGTATTCGTTGTTCTCCAACTCCAAGGACGAGGAGGTTACCAGGGATTTCATTGTATTCGAGGAGCCCGACGTGACCATTGTGGTGCTGGATGCCACCTCACTTGAACGGAATATGAATCTGGCGCTGCAGGTGCTGGAAATGACCAACCGGGTGGTGGTCTGCATCAATCTCATCGACGAAGCCAAACGGCTCGGCATCCACGTGGATACGGCACTGCTCAGCCGCAAGCTGGGCGTTCCGGTAGCGGCTATTTCCGCCCGCAGCAAAATCGGCATATCCGGTCTTTTGTCCATGGTTGCGGCAGTCGCCACGGGAGAGATTGTCCCCGAGCCGGTCCGGGTAAGGTATCAGGAGGAGCTGGAGCGCAAGCTGGCGGTGCTGGAGCCTGCTGTACGGGATACTCTGGGACTGCGTTTTTCCTCCAGATGGCTGGCCCTGCGGCTGCTGGATGAGGACACCGGGCTTCTCGAGACGCTGCGGCAAAAAATGAAAGGCGGGGAGTTTACCCCGCGCAAAGGAGATGTCAACCATGGCCGATCCGCATGCCATAACCTCGCCTGACCCGTTGGACGGTCTTGTTAAGCTGGCCCGGTCCGTCTCTGCCGGGGAGCCTGTCCGGGATGCTATCGTCAGCGATATCTACCGGACCACCAAAGAGCTGGTCGGTGAGACGGTCCGTTACGAGGATAAGAAAAAGCTGCAAAGCACCTATAAGCTGGACCGGATTGTCACCTCCAAGCTTTGGGGTTATCCCATCATGTTCGCCATGCTGGGCCTGGTGTTCTGGATCACTATCGCCGGAGCTAACGTTCCCTCCGGGCTTCTGGCGGATTTCTTCGGCTGGATCGAAGGGTATCTGACCCGCGGCTTCCAGGCGGTGCATGCACCTGAATGGCTGCATGGTCTCTTGGTATTGGGCTTCTTCCGCGGCTCCTCTTGGGTGGTCAGCGTGATGCTTCCCCCGATGGCCATTTTCTTCCCGGTGTTCGCTCTATTGGAGAACTTCGGCTATTTGCCCCGGGTGGCCTTCAATATGGACCGCCTCTTCAAAAAATCCGGCGGCCACGGCAAGCAGGCCCTGACCATGTCCATGGGCTTCGGCTGCAACGCGGCGGCGATTATGTCCACCCGGATTATTGAATCGCCACGGGAGCGGATGCTGGCCATTCTGACCAATAATTTCGTGCCCTGTAACGGGCGTTGGCCTACCCTGATTCTGCTGTCCTCCTTATTTATGGCTGCGGGGGCGGCCAGCGGGCTGCATTCCCTGGCGACGGCCATGGTGGTGATGGGCATGGTGCTGTTCGGCATCGCGGTTACGCTGACCGTTTCCTGGGCCTTGTCCAAAACGGCGCTGAAGGGTGTGCCCTCCCACTACACACTGGAGCTGCCCCCTTACCGCAGACCGCAGATTTGGAAGACCATCCTGCTGAGCTCCCGGGACAAATCCCTGAACGTGCTGACGCGCGCTTTGGTGGTGGCTGCACCCGCAGGTGTTATCACCTGGATCCTCGGCAATGTGTTTGTGGGCGGAACCAGCGTGCTGGACCATATGGCGGCGTTTTTTGATCCTTTTGCCCAGCTGCTGGGATTGGACGGCTTTATTCTGATGGCCTTCATTCTGGGCCTGCCGGCCAATGAGGTGGTGATCCCCATTCTGCTGATGGGGTATCTCTCCTCAGGAGCCATGGTGGATGCCGACGGCATCGGCAATATCAAGGACATTCTGCTGCAGCATGGCTGGACCTGGCTGACGGCGCTGAATATGATGCTGTTTTCCCTGCTCCACTTCCCCTGCGGCACCACGCTGTACAACATTTACAAAGAAACCAAGAGCAAAAAATGGACCTTCGTGTCCGCTGCGTTGCCCCTGGCCATTGCCATCGGGGTCACATTCCTCACCGCCACAGCAGCAAGGCTGTTCGGCTGGGTGTAAGGCTTTTGCGGCTGCCGGCTGACGCTTGCCGTAGGTAGCCCGCGGGCTGGAGGTGGGGCGGCCGTTGCGGACATACGTTCCGCTACCCTGAAATAACATGGTCCGAGCCACAGGCTGGATGTGTTATGGAAGCCTCGAAATCGGCGAAGCCGATTTGAGGGTCTTCTCCGACATTTCATCGGTCACATGATGCAGCGGGTACCGCAGCATGAATGGCTATTTTACACATATTCGCGTTTTTGCAGATCTTACGGACAGAGGAGCCTTTATTTGACGAAAAGGGAGAGGAATACTCCTGTTTTCGCTCAAATAGCGGCTCCTCTGTCCGTTTGTGTTAGAAAAAACCGTTTTTCGGCCAGATAGCGGAACCATAGTCCGTTAAACTCCACACTCCGCATTGCTGCCCGGACATGCTTAAGGCTTCATAATCCCGCGAGACCGCGCATAGGCTGTAACGATACGATTGTGTTTACGAGACAGCTGCACCAGCTTAGGAGGGAGAACCACGCCCATGCGCCGCATCCGCAAAAAGCTTGATCAATGGACCGCCGGAATCCTGGATATTCCGGAGGATATCGCCCAGGATATACCCCGCCTGACCATGATCGGCAACATCAGGCTGCAAATTGAGAATCACCGGGGGGTGCTTCATTTTTCCGAAGAGCGCCTGCTGTTGGCCCTGACCCGGGGGAAGGTGGAGATCACCGGGAGCAACCTGAGCATCCGGACCATTATGGCGGAGGAAGTGCTGGTGGAGGGCATCATCCGCGGGTTGGAATACATTCCCTAAACGTAAGGAGTTGTGTGAGACATGCAGCCGCTTTTTATCCGAAAGCTTCGCGGTTATGTGAGGGTTACCATCCGAGGAGGGGAGATTGAGCTCTTCTTGAACAAAGCGGCGGGGTTGGAATTCCAGATCTGGGATATCCGCCTCACCGGCCCCCGGACGGCCACCGCCAATCTGGTGTTGAAGGATTTTTTCCGAATGCGGCCGCTTCTGAAGGAGACAGGCTGCCGGGTCCATGTGGAACAACGCGAGGGAGTGCCCTTTATGCTGGGGCGTCTGGAGAAACGGAAATTTTTCGCCGTGGGGATTATCGGCTTCTTCGTGGGCATCTATCTGCTGTCCTCCGTGGTGTGGCAGGTGGAGGTAGAGGGCAATGATACAGTGCCCACCTATGAGATTCTGCAGGCAGCCAAGCTCCAGGGCATCAAACCCTACCAGTGGACCTTCCGGCTCCCGCCTATGGACGAAATGGCCCGGGATCTGCATAGAGAGCTGCCGGATATCTCCTGGATCGGGATCGAACGGCAGGGCACCCGCATTATCATTAAGGTGGTGGAGGCCGCCAAGCCGGAAAAGCATGAGCTCTTAAGCCCGCGCCATCTGGTGGCGTCCAAAAGCGCTGTGGTGACAGAGGTGCGTTCCACGAAAGGCAAGCCTGTAGTGGAGCCCAACCGCTATGTGAAAAAAGGGGACATCCTGATCTCCGGGATCATCGGTGACGAGGTGAACCGGCAGGTGGTACCGGCGGAGGGCAGTGTCCGCGGCATCGTATGGTACGAATCCAAGCTGGAGATACCCATTGCCCCGCAGTATATGGTGTACACCGGAGAGAGCTTCAGCCGTTTTTATCTGGTTTTGGGTGGACGGGCCCTCCAGATCACCGGCTACGGCAAGGAGGATTATGCGTCGTCGGACAAGCGGGAGGCCCGTACGGCGCTGGGGTGGAAAAGCTACAGCCTGCCCTTCGGCTGGATCAAGGAGAAGGTACTGGAAACCCGTGTGGACGGCGGGACGGAAGGGCCTGAAGCGGCCAGGGCAGCGGGGATGGAGCGGGCCAAGACGGATATTTTGTTGAAGGCTGGCAAGGATGCCCGGTTCGTTTCTTACAATGTTTTGCAAGAGAAGACCGACAATGGTAAAGTGTATATGAATGTGCTTTTCCAGGTGGAGGAAACCATTTCGGAAGAATTAGCTATCGTCCAAGGAGAATGAGACATTTGACAGAAAACAACAAGCAGGAAGACACCATTAGAATTCAGGTGAAGGATGCCCAAGAGGCATTGGCCCTGTTCGGGCCTCAGGATAAATTTCTTCATATTATCGAGCAGGAAACCAACGCCCGGATTTTCTCCCGGGAGGCGGAGATTACCATCCAAGGACCGGTGAAGGAGCTGGAGTCCCTGCGGCAGTTGTTCGAGGTGCTGCTTGCTCTGGTCCGCAACAATTATGCCGTGACGGAGCGGGATGTCTCCTACGCGGTGGAGCTGTCCAAGCAGATGATGGCCGACCAGCTTCTGGAGCTGTTCAAGGGTGAGATTACAGTGACGCACCGGGGCAAGCCCATCCGTGTCAAAACCATCGGCCAGAAGAAGTATGTGAATCTGATCAAAAAACGGGACATCGTCTTCGGCATCGGCCCTGCCGGTACAGGCAAAACCTATCTGGCTGTGGTGCTGGCCGTGGTGGCTCTGAAGGAAGGCGCCGTGAAGCGGATCGTGCTGACCCGTCCTGCGGTGGAGGCCGGCGAAAATCTGGGTTTCCTGCCCGGAGATCTCCAGGAGAAGGTAGACCCGTATCTGCGCCCCCTGTATGATGCGTTAAATGATGTTCTCGGACCCGAGCAGGTAGCCAAGTCCCTGGAGCGGGGAACCATCGAAATTGCCCCCTTGGCGTATATGCGGGGCCGGACGCTGGATGATTCGTTCATCATTATGGACGAGGCCCAGAACTCCACTCCCGAGCAGATGAAAATGTTCTTGACCCGGCTTGGTTTCGGGTCCAAGATGGTAATAACAGGGGACGTGACCCAGATCGACCTTCCCCGTGGCAAAAAGTCCGGCCTGATGGAAGCGGACCGGATTTTGAAGCACGTGGAGGAGATCGGCTTTATCTATTTTGACGAGCAGGATGTGGTGCGCCACTCGCTGGTGCAGAAGATCATCGTCGCTTACACGGAGGATGCGGAAAAGAACGCGCCCTGATGAAAGACAACTGTCCCTCCCGCAGGTCGGGTCATGTTCCGGAAGCCTTGAAGCGGGCCTGGCCCAGCTTCAGGGACTTCTTCGATAAGGAAGGGAATGACACTATTCATGATGCGTAACAGTATGAAAGCCAAGGCGAATTTCAGCAGCCGCCCGGGAGGGTGGAAGCAGGCGGGAAGCGTGCGCTTCCTGCTGTTCGCGTTGTTTACGGTGCTTTTGTATTTGCTTTTGGCCGACAAGCTGGTGCCCAAAACTTATGATATTGTGCCCAATACCCCGGCAAGCAGCACCATCCGGGCGCCCCAGCAGTTCCCGTTGGAAAAGGAAACCCAAAAAGCCAGGGACGAGGCGGCGGCCAAGGTGGCGCCCGTCTACAAAATGATTTCCCTGCGCAATGACACGCTGATCGATGCGCTGTATGAGAAGCTCATCGCCAACAACGCCAATTCCAGCTTAGCCCAGGAAACCAAAACCAGCCTGTACAAGGATGTGTTTCCGTCGGTGATGAGTGACTTTATCCAGCAGACCGTAGGCGGCATGGGCCGCAACAGTCTGTATGGCGCCAAGCTCCAGGAGGAAACCGGCGCCAAAATGAAGGAGCAGATCTACAAAATTCCCGAGGAGGCCTATTACAAGCTGCCTCTTCTCTCCAAAGAGGACCTGGCCGCCATGCAGCCGGTTACCCTGGAAATCGTGCAGAAGCTGATGAACGAGCAGATTTCGGATGCGGCTACAGCACGCTCCAAGGTAACGGAGCTAGTCAATTCCTCCAACCTGACGAAGAATACACAGCGGGAGCTGGTCCAGGAGATCGCCCGCTTTGCCATCACCCCCAATTCCTTCTTTGATGCGGATGCCACGGATAAGGCCAAGGCAGAAGCCAGAGAAGTCACCCCCCAGGTTGTGATTGAGAAGGGGGACGTGATTGTGGCCGAGGGGGATATGATATCCGAGGAGATCTACCAGCGTCTGGCCAAGCTGGATCTGCTGAAGGACAAGGGGACCCATTGGCCACAAATCGGACTTTGGCTCATGGTCGCCCTGATTATGGTGGGGTTGTACGCATACCTGGAGCATACCGGCTCCCTGGCGGGCCGCAACAATGCACAGCTGCTGATGCTGGGCGCCATCATGTTCGTCAATTATCTGGTGATGAAGCTGGTCGCATTGGGGCAAACCCTGGATTATCCGTTTATCGGCTTCTTGGCGCCGGTATCTTTGGGAACCATGCTGCTGGTGCTTTTGATGAACGACCGTCTGGCTTTTGTGGTTTCCATTCTGACCAGCATCGTTGCCAGCGTGATCTTCAACAACCAGCCGGAGTTTCTGTTCGATTTCCGGTACGGGTTTTTGTCCATTGTTATCTGCTTCGCAGCCGTTTATTCCCTGCATAAGGCCAGCCAGCGCTCCTCCATTCTGAAGGCGGGTACCATTGTTTCCCTCTTCGGACTGGTAGGGATGCTGATCCTGTTCCTGCTGGACAGTCACTATACCGTGAAGGACATCGCCTTTGCCAGCGCCTTTACCATTGCGGGCGGCCTGATTACGGCCATCTTCGTCATCGGGCTGATGCCGGTGTTCGAAACGGCCTTCGGCATTCTGTCGCCCCTGAAGCTGGTGGAGCTGTCCAATCCGAACCATCCACTTCTGCGGAAGCTGCTGACGGAAACCCCGGGCACCTACCATCACAGCATTATGGTGGGCAATCTGGCGGAAGCGGCAGCCGAGGCGGTCAAGGCCGACGGACTGTTGTGCCGGGTAGGCTCGTATTATCATGATATCGGCAAAACCAAACGGCCCAGCTATTTCATTGAGAACCAGCAGAATATCGAGAATCCCCATGACAGCATCGCGCCATCCTTAAGCACCTCCATCATTGTGGCCCATGCCCGGGACGGGGTGGAAATGCTGAAGGAGCACAAGATGCCCAAGCAGATCCGGGATATTGCCGAGCAGCACCACGGTACGACCCTGCTGAAATACTTCTACCATAAAGCCATGCAGCAGGCGGATGAGGAAGGAAAGGCCAAGATCCGCGAGGAGGATTTCCGCTATCCCGGCCCCAAGGCCCAGTCCAAGGAATCGGCGATTGTAGGCATTGCCGACAGTGTGGAGGCTGCCGTGCGGTCCTTACGCAACCCGACGGTGGAGCAGATTGATTCTCTGGTGCAAAAAATCATCAAAAGCCGGCTGGATGACGGCCAGTTTAATGAATGCGATATGACCTTGAAGGAGCTGGATACGGTGGCGAAGGCCCTTAATGAAACGCTGCTGGGCATTTTCCACTCCCGTATTGAATACCCGGCGGACATTCCAAATAGTCCCCCAAAAGTGACGTGATGCTTTGTAGTGTATTCCGATTACTTTTGGGGGAGCCCCCATTAAGGGCTGGCTAACATAAAGAACATTTAGAGAAAAAGGATGATACCCTTGAACCTATATCTGGAATGCAACAATGATCAGGAAGCCTATGAGATTACCCCTGCTTTAATGGAAAAGCTGAAGGAGCTGCTCCGCCTGGCCGGGGAGTTGGAGCAGGTGGATTCCGGAGAGGTGGCGCTGTCCTTTGTGGACGATGAAACCATCCGCCAGCTGAATAAGGACTACCGCGGCATCGACAAGGCTACGGACGTGCTGTCCTTCGCCATGACCGAATCTACCGAGGATGAGCTTCCCATCTATTATGATGATGAGAATCTCGAGGATGTGGAGCTGGAGCAGCTGGAGGAGATGGAAGAGCTGGGACTTCTGGACGGCGGGGAGGAAACGCTGGAGGAGTTTGAGGAGGAGCCGGAGAACCTGTTGGCCGAACCCCTGGGAGACATTGTTATCTCCATTCCGAAAGCGTTGGCTCAGGCGGAGGAGTACGGGCATTCGGCAGAGCGGGAAATCGGCTTTTTGTTCGTCCACGGGTTCCTGCACCTGATCGGCTATGACCATATGACCGAGGAAGACGAAAAAATCATGTTCGGAAAGCAGGAAGAGATTCTGGCGAAGGCAGGGATCACCCGTTGAATCCTTTGGTCCGCTGGTTAAAAAGCATGCGCCATGCCTACGAGGGCATCCAGTACGCCCTGTCGACGCAGCCCAATATGAAGTTCCACTTTTTTGCGTCCTTTGCCGTGCTGGTTTCGGCCTTGTTTTTCCGGCTGCCGCGGACCGATGTGCTGCTTCTGCTGTTGGCTATTACCCTTGTAATTGTAACAGAGCTGATTAATACCGGAATCGAAAAAACCGTCGATCTCGCCATGCCCGACCTGCACCCCCTGGCCAAAATTGCCAAGGATGTGGCAGCCGCCGCGGTGCTGGTGACGGCGGTTTTTGCCGCCGCTGTAGGGGTAGCGGTGTTCTACTCACCGGTGGAACGGTGGGTGCGGCACCGCGAGCATCCGGATGTGCCGCTGTCCATCGGCTCGGTCTGGCTGTATCTGGCGCTGGTGGCCTTGGCGGTGATCGTGGTGCGTACCCGCTTCCGGGCCAGCGGGCAGCTGAAGCCCAGCCTGTGGATGGCCTTGGCGGTATCCCTGGGCACCCTGATTACCCTCAAAAGCGGGGACACCCTTGTGGGATTGCTGGCCTTGGTGATGTGCGGCATGTTCCTGGTGATGCTCTATGAAAAACAGGGGCGCTCCCTGGCCGGGATTCTGGCAGGCGGGCTTCTGGGAGCGGTGTTGACGGTGCTGGCCTTTTTTCTGGGGGGATAGAATGGTGCGTGGCGCCCCAAATGCAAAAGTGCAGTCCGGCAACAGACCTTGCGCGACCAGAGCTGCCGATCCTGCAAAAGTGCAGTTATTTTCCGTCAAAACGCCTGTTGTAGGCCATTAGAACGAAAATAACTGCAGATTTTCAGGATGAATGGACAAAACGGTGATTCCGGGAGAAAATAACTGCAGAATTGCATTTCGGGAGACTGAGTTAAAAATGACGGAGGGATGAAGATATGGCAATTCCTGAGTTTGTTCACAAGCTAATTGAAGAAGCGGCGGCTGCCCGCAAAAAAGCATACGTCCCGTATTCCCATTTCGGGGTGGGCGCGGCACTGCTGGATGCTGACGGACATATTCATCATGGCTGCAACATCGAAAATGCTGCGTATGGTCCTACTAACTGTGCGGAACGCACCGCTGTTTTCCGGGCAGTGGCCGACGGTCATGCTCCGCGGAGCTTCAAGGCCATCGCCGTCATTGCGGATACGGAGGACCCGGTATCCCCTTGCGGGATCTGCCGTCAAGTGATGAGTGAGCTGTGCGGGCCGGATATGCCCGTATATCTCACCAATCTGAAGGGTGACATCCAAGAAACCACCGTAGCGGCGCTGCTGCCGGGTGCCTTCACCTCCCGCGACTTTAAGGAAAACTAGTAAGAAAGCTGTTTCAGCTGTTACACCATACACCGAAACTTCACCATGAGAGGAATCAAATATATGCCAAAAGGCTTTAAATCCGGGTTTGTCGCTATTATCGGACGCCCCAACGTGGGCAAATCCACCCTGCTGAACCGTGTGGTGGGACAGAAGGTTGCCATTATGTCGGACAAACCCCAGACCACCCGCAACAAAATTCACGGTGTGTATACCACCGATACCGCCCAGATCGTGTTCCTGGACACACCAGGTATCCATAAGCCCCAGTCCAAGCTGGGCAATTATATGATGAAGGTTGCGGAGGGCACCTTGAACGAGGTGGACGCCATCCTCTTCCTGGTGGATGTGAGCGAAGGGTTGGGCGGCGGTGACCGGTACATTATTGAACGGCTGAAGCAGGTCAAAACCCCTGTGATTCTCGTCATGAACAAAATCGACAAGGTGAAGCCGGAGGACCTGCTGCCGATTATCGTACAGTATAAGGACCTGTATCCCTTCGCCGAAATCGTGCCTATCTCAGCGATGCAGGGCACCAGCGTCAATGTGCTGCTGGAGCAGGCGGTGCGTTATCTGGAGGAAGGGCCCATGTATTACCCTGCGGACCAAGTGACGGACCATCCCGAGCAATTTGTCTGCGCTGAGCTGGTGCGTGAAAAAATCCTCCATCTGACCCGGGAGGAAATCCCCCACTCCATCGCCGTCACCATTGAGGATATGAAGGTGCAAGAAAATGGGGTGGTGCATATCTCAGCCGTAATCTTCGTGGAGCGCGACTCCCAGAAGGGCATCATCATCGGCAAAAACGGCGCGCTGCTGAAGGAGATCGGACGGATGGCCAGAGTGGACATCGAGAAGCTGCTGGGTAACAAATGCTTCCTGGAGCTGTGGGTCAAGGTGAAAAAGGATTGGCGCAACCAGGACCGGGTGTTGAAGGATTTGGGCTTCCGGCATGATTAAGGAGCTGTCAGGAAATTAGTACCCGCTTTTGTTGACAAAATCTCCGCGGTTTTGGGAGTTTTGTCGGCAATTTAGCGGTACTTATTTCATGACAGTCTCTAAAGCGAGCGAATGGATATACCGGAGGCCTCTCTTTTTTAAGTGGCAGAGGAGAGGACATTCCAACCTTACTTCCCTAAAATTGTAATCAGGAGGTGAGAGGAGTGGACTGGAGCATTCGGTTGAATCGGGCCATTGATTATATTGAGGTGCATCTGGATCAGGACATGGATCTGGATCAAGCGGCCAAGCTGGCGTTTTGCAGCCGTAATGATTTATCAGGCATGTTTAGCATTGTGGCCGGAATTACGCTCAACGAATACATCAGGCGCAGGCGTCTTTCGCTGGCGGCTCTGGAGCTGCAAACCAGCGATGAGAAAATCATCGACATTGCCATGAAATACGGCTATTCTTCGCCAACAGCATTTAACCGTGCTTTTCAAAATCAACATAAAGCATCTCCCCAATATGCAAGAAGCCGGAACATCTTTATTGCTGCCTATCCGCGAATCTCCTTCCAGATTATCATTAAGGGAGAGATGAACATGAAGTGCAGGATTGAAAAGAAGCCGGCGTTTAAGGTTGCGGGGGTCAAGAAGGCATTTCTTAATAATTCGGTGGAAAATCTGGTTCCCGCTTTTTGGAGGGACCTGCCCAGGGAAACCTACAACAGGATCATTGCACAATCCGGCGGTAAACCAGAGGGGATGCTGGGCTTGTGCGCTGATTTCGACGGGGGCCACCAGTTTAATTATTATATCGCCGTCTCAACGGTCAATGACGATGTCGGGGACTTGGAGACAATCGATATCCCCGAAACGACCTGGGCCATCTTTGAAGCTGAGGGCGGATTGATGGAGCTGGTAAACCGTGTATGGCAGGAATGGTTTCCATCCTCCGGCTACAGGCGTGCGGATAACTCCTTTCCGGATCTGGAAGTGTATTTTGATTATGATTTCCCCAAAGAACATTATCAGTATGAGCTTTGGTACCCTGTGATTAAAGAGTAACCGAAGCGGCGGCTTTGGCCGGATTGGCCAGAGGACAGACGGTGATGTCGGTAAGCGCGAAGTACGACCGGCCGGAGCCGAGCCGGTGGTGGCGATAAGAGCTGAAGCAACCGGCCAGAGCCGAAGCAGTGGAGAGACCGCAGGACGGAAGCGGGTGACCGGGCGGAACAGGGGAGCAGCGGGCGACGGGCGACGTCTGTCCCCGGCTTCTCGTTGTTGGCCATGGGCGTGAGGCTATCGGCCGCTTCTAACGGCGGTGAAAGCCTTTATTTCGGCGAAAATGCCGCTGAAGAAAATCTAACGGCAGCCACAGCCGTTATTTGGGCCGAAAGCCGCGTCGCAGGCCCATTATTGGCCCAATAAGGGCTCCTGCTTCCGTTAGATTTCGCAAGCCCTAGATTTGGGGCAAATAGAGGCTCTCACCGCCGTTAGGATTTCAGGGTTTGAAGTCCGGCCAGAGCGAAGCGGGGAAAGGGCCTGGAGAGCGAACCAGCAAACCGATGTGAGCGAAAAGGTTTTGGGGTTTGACTTTAAGGTTTAAGGTTTAAGGGGTTTAAGGGGTTTTAGGTCCGGCCAGAGCGAAGCGGGGAAACGGCCGGAGAGCGAACCAGCAAAGCGATGTGAGCGAAAAGGGTTTTGGGGTTTGACTTTAAGGTTTAGGGTTTTAAGGTTTTAAAACCAGTGAGCTTCACGCGGCAGCGTGAGGCGGCTCCCTCCTCCTCCGCCCCTCCCACCCGCCTACCGCTGCACCCCCCACGGGCAAAACGCCGCGGAAGAACGCCAACTTCCAGCGTGTTCCCGCCCAAGTAAGGTTGTCCCGCCCAACACATGGGCGGGCAACCTTACCAAACGGGAACGGAAGCGCTCCCCCCTCCCACGCCCCATCGAAGACGGCCCACCACCGACACTCCGCAACCCTTGCCGGGGTCTTGGGGCGGCAGCGCCCAAGTCTCCCCCTTTGGCGAAAGGGGGAAGGGGGGATTCGATTACCCAATAACTGCTTCGGATAGATTCACCGCTTTTCTCCAATCCTACATCTGTGGGCAATTCACAGACGGTAGGAGAGGATGGTACAGATGAGAGACTTCTCGTGGAACTATTTTTCGAAAACGGGAGATGTGAATGCGTACCTGCTGTACAAGGAGATCCTGACACCTGAGGAAACCGCGGCGCCCACAGAGGAGCTGCAGGAGCAGGAAGAGGGAGAAGCGGTGGTCTAACAGGGGCAGCCAAGCGTTAGGAGTAGATGCCCATGCTGTATAAGGTTGAAGGAATTGTCACCCGGAGCATGGACTACGGGGAAGGGCATAAAATCATATCCGTATACACCCGCGAAGCGGGGAAAATGGGCGTGATGGTGAGGGGGGCCAAGAAGCTGAAAAGCCGCCACGGCGCCGTCACGCAGCTTTTTACATACGGGGAATTTGTGGTTTACAAAAACGCCCACATGGGAACACTGAACGCGGCCGAAATTACGGACTCCTTTCACAAGCTGCGGGAAGATCTCATGAAAGGCGCTTACGCGGCATATATAGTAGAAATGGTGGAGAAGCTCACCGGAGAAATGGAGCCCAACGCTCCGCTGTTCGAACAGCTGCTGGCTGCCTTGAAGGGAATTGCCGGAGACAAGCCGCCCCATATCATCGCGCACATTATGGAGATGCATATGCTGGTGCTGTCCGGTTATATGCCGGAGCTGGATCAATGTGTATCCTGCGGCAGCCAGGAAGGGGAAATGGCCTTAAGCATTGCGGCGGGCGGCATTCTTTGTCCGCGCTGCAGGGCTAAGGACCCACAGGGAATTGTGCTGGGAGCAGGAACATTGAAGCTGCTTCGTCTGTTCCGAACCATGGATTTGCGGCGCTTGGGGGAGATTGACGTCAAACCCGTTACCCAGGCTCAATTAAAGCGTTGTATGCGCGGCATGATGGACATGTACATGGAAACCAAATGGAAATCCCGCAGCTTTCTTGACCAAATGGAGAAGTACGGGATGGAATAATGGGGTTTGACAGAAAAGCGGGAATTTGTTACGATCTTGGCCGATGCCGCTTTTTCTTCAAAATATGGGTGGAACCGTGTGAAAACGGGCTCCTGTTCCTGTGCTTGGCAGCTTGCTGGCAGACGCAGGAACAGGAGTCTTTTTTGGCTGAGAAAAAGGATGAATGGGAAAGGAAGGGTGATTTCCATTGCCCGACAGAAAAAAAGTCCAATATGTGTACGTGGTGTCAGACTCGGCCGGGGAAACGGGAGAATCCGTCGTCCGAGCGGCGATTGTCCAGTTTTTGCCGGCGGCCATTGAATTAAAGCGCAGACCCTTCATACATACAACCGAAGGCATTGACCGAATTGTTAAGGATGCGGCTGCCTGCGGAGGCGTGATTGTGTTCACTCTGGTGATCCCGCAGCTCCGGGATTACCTGCTGGAACGGGCCACCGAAAACCAGGTCATCTGCATTGATCTGTTAGGGCCGATTATCACCAGCCTGGAAAAAGCGCTGAACCAGCGCTCCCGCCACGAGCCGGGAATCATCCATAAGCTGGATGAGCATTATTTCCGCAAGGTGGAGGCAGTGGAGTTCGCCGTCCGGTATGACGACGGAAGGGATGCCACCGGTGTCATCAAGGCGGATATTGTGCTGGCCGGAGTTTCCCGCACCTCCAAAACCCCCTTGTCCATGTTTTTGGCCCACAAAAGCTATAAGGTGGCCAACGTTCCCCTGGTACCGGAGCTGGTTCCGCCCCGGGAGCTGTTCACGGTGAATCCAGCCAAAATTATCGGCCTGACCATTAACCCTGACAAGCTTAACGAAATCCGCAAGGAGCGGCTGAAGGCGCTGGGGTTGGGGGAAGAGGCGATTTATGCCAAGGTGCAGCGGATTAACGAGGAATTGGCCCATGCCCAGACGATTATGAAGAAGCTGGGCTGTTTGGTGATTGACGTGTCCAATAAAGCGGTGGAGGAAACGGCGGGAATTATCATGGAACAAATTCCGCTCCGTTAGTCAAGCTTTTTTTGTGGGATAGGCAGGATTTTTTATTTCCCCATCGTATATAATATTACGGAAGTATTGCCAATCCGTAACAAGGGCGGTGAGAGAATTGACGAAGCCGCTTGCCATTATTGTTGACGCCGACGCATGCCCCGTCAAACCGGAGATTATCAAGGCAGCCCGCCAGTTTCACGCGCAAGTGCTGATGGTGGCGTCCCTGGACCACCGGCTCACGGAGGAGCCCGGCGTAACTGTTGTGCAGGTAGACCGGTCCGATCAATCGGCAGATTTGTATATTGCCAATCATCTGGCTCCGGGCAACATTCTGGTGACACAGGACTTTGGGTTGGCGACGATCGGCTTAGCGAAACGTGCGTATGTGCTGTCCAACCGGGGGCAGGAATACACCAATGGAAACATTGATTTTCTGCTGGAAACCCGGCATGAACACGCCAAACAGCGCAGAAACGGGCATTACGGCAAAGGACCTAAGCCTTTTACCGCAGAGGACCGGGAACGATTTCTACATTCTTTGACAAAACTTTTGCAATCCTTGCAGGAAAATTAACGGGGAGCGCGAATAAGTTATACTTGTCAATTGGAATGAAGGTGGTTATGCTTTGAACCGACGTATCCCCGATGAGGTGATCGAGGCTGTTCTGAAGGCTTACGATATTGTGGATGTAGTAGGCCGTCATGTGCATTTGTCGAAGCAGGGCCATTATCTCAAGGGTCTGTGCCCGTTCCATTCGGAGAAATCCCCGTCTTTTACCGTCACGCCGGAAAAGCAGATCTATCATTGCTTCGGCTGTCACGCCGGAGGCAATGCCATCCATTTTATCATGGGAGTGGAGGGGTTGAGCTTCGGGGAAGCGGTCCGTCAGATGGCGGAGGAAGCGCATATTCCGGTGGATTGGGCTCCGGTAACGCCGGAGCAGACCAAGGAGCAGGCGGAAGCGAAGGCACTATATGACGCCTATGAGTTCACGGCGAAGTTCTATAATTACATCATGCTGAATACGGAGCAGGGCAGGCCCGCATTGGATTACTTGCGGAGCCGGGGAATGAACGACCGGATCATTGAGACCTTCCAGCTGGGGTACTCCCCCAATATGCGGGACAAGCTGGCGGAAATTCTCGGGAAACGCGGCTTCGACCCAGCGCTGATGGAGAAGGGCGGCCTTCTTTCGCACCGTGAGGGTTCGGGCTATTATGACAAGTTCCGTGACCGGATTATGTTTCCCATCCATGACCAGAAGGGGCGGATTATCGCCTTTGGCGGACGGGCAATGGGGGACATTCAGCCCAAGTATATGAACAGCCCGGAGTCCCCGCTCTTCAATAAAAGCCGCAATTTGTACAATTTCCACCAGGCCCGGCCCCATATCCGCAAGTCACGAACGGTGGTGCTGCTGGAGGGGTATGTGGATGCCATCAAGGCATGGGAGGCCGGCATTCAGAATGGTGTAGCATCCATGGGAACGGCTCTGACCCGTGAGCATGCCCAGCTGCTGCGCCGGAATGCGGATGAAGCATTACTTTGTTACGACGGAGACCCGGCCGGACAGAATGCGGCCTTCAAGAGCATTGAGCTTTTGGAGAAGGAAGGTTTCCACGTGAAGGTGGCCTGGCTGCCCGGCGGGCAGGACCCGGACGAATTCATTACCCAGCATGGCGGGGAGCGCTTCCGCCGGGAGATCATTGAAGGCGCGCTGACCTCCACCAAGTTCAAGCTTCAATACATCCGCAAAAACTTCAATCTGACGGATGTGGACGGGCGCTTCAGATACATAGAGTCCGCCCTGAAGCTGGTTGCGGAGCTGGATGCCCCCTACCAGCGTGAGCACTATATCCAGGAGCTGGCGTCGGAATTCCCCTATGCGGCGGATAATTTGACCCAGCAGATGAACGGTTACCGGCAGGATCTTCTGAAAAAACGGGAGCCTGGGGATAATCCGGAACATTCGTGGAATAATATTAGGAATAATGGAAACAACAGGAATAAAGTATCTGTTCTTCCCGCCCATGAGCATGCGGAGATTTCTCTTCTTGCGGCTATGCTCAATGACCGGGAGGCGGCCCAGCAGGTCCAAGAGGAGCTGGGGGACGGGTTTTCCACAGAGCTTCACGCGGCTCTTGCCGCTTATTTATATGCCTATTATGCGCAAGGCAATGAGCCGGACATCAGCAAGTTTATGGCGGGACTGGAGGACGAAACGCTGGAACGCGCGGCAGCCTCGTTATCCATGACAGACGCGCAGCCTGCGTTGCGGGCGCTTCCTGATTATATCGGTTATCTGAAGCTTTATCCGCGTCTGAAGCAATTAGAGAAGGAACGCCTGGAAGCCGAAAGCATGCATGATCCTCTAGAGGCGGCGCGCAGGCTGGGCGGAATTGTGCAAGAAATCGCAAGAGTGAAAAAAGATATTCAGGCCCTAGAAAAGCAATTGAACTCGTTCAAAGGTTATTGACGCGAATGATTCTAGGGAGGAGGGAGTAGGAGAAATGGCGAACGATCAACACACGGAGCTCGAGTCAGAACTAACCTTGGACCAGGTGAAGGAACAACTGATTGAACTGGGCAAAAAGCGCTCATCACTTACGTATAAGGACATCATGGAGCGCCTGTCGCCCTTCGATCAGGACCCGGAACAAATAGACGAATTCTTCGAGCAGCTCTCCGAACTGGGCATAGAGGTAGGCAATGAATCCGAAGAGGACGATATGCCGGCAATGTCCCACGACGATCAGGAGCATGATGAATTTAATTTCGACGATGACCTGTCCCTTCCCCCGGGCATCAAGATCAATGACCCTGTCCGGATGTATCTGAAGGAAATCGGCCGCGTGCCGCTGCTCTCCGCAGAGGATGAGGTAGGTTTGGCCAAACGGATCGAAAACGGCGACGAAGAAGCCAAACGCCGTCTGGCGGAAGCCAATCTCCGGCTGGTAGTCAGCATTGCCAAACGTTACGTCGGCCGCGGTATGCTGTTCCTGGACCTCATTCAGGAAGGGAACATGGGCTTGATCAAAGCCGTGGAGAAGTTCGACCATACCAAGGGGTACAAGTTCAGTACCTATGCCACCTGGTGGATCCGCCAGGCGATTACGCGGGCCATCGCCGACCAGGCGAGAACCATCCGGATACCGGTACATATGGTGGAGACCATCAACAAGCTGATCCGCGTCTCCCGCCAGCTTCTGCAGGAGCTGGGACGTGAGCCGACTCCGGAGGAAATTGCCAAGGAGATGGAGCTGTCCACGGATAAGGTCCGGGAGATTATGAAAATCGCCCAGGAGCCGGTTTCCCTGGAAACTCCCATCGGTGAGGAAGACGATTCCCATCTGGGGGATTTCATTGAGGATCAGGAGGCTCTGGCGCCGGCGGACGCTGCCGCTTACGAGCTCTTGAAGGAGCAGCTGGAGGATGTGCTGGACACCCTGACCGAACGTGAGGAGAATGTGCTCCGCCTTCGTTTTGGCCTGGATGACGGACGGACCCGGACGCTGGAGGAAGTGGGCAAGGTCTTTGGCGTAACCCGGGAACGGATCCGCCAGATCGAAGCCAAGGCTCTCCGCAAGCTTCGCCATCCCAGCCGCAGCAAACGCCTGAAGGACTTCCTGGAGTAGAGTTGTCCCCGATGTGAGACCATTATTCTTCGTGTATGTTAGCCCTGCCTGAAGCGGCGGGGCTTTCTTTGTAAAAAAAATGCCCCCGGGAGCCGATATAAGGTAAGGATTATTATCAGGAATCGGCCGAGGTGACAGGAGATGGATCAGGATAAGGTTCAGACTATTGTGGCGGAAATCGACAAGTGGCGGAGAAGCAAGCTGCTGCCGGAGCATTATTGCGATTTCCTGATGAACTTGTACATGGATGACCGGGAGGTGGAAGGCCCGTCGGTACTGGGCATTTCACAAAAGGCGGTCAGCAACAGCAACTGGAAAACATGGCTGTCGATTATTGCAATTACGGGAATCATTTCCTTTATTGGTCTTCATTTTACATCTTTTTCGTTCTGGATGCAAACCGGGGTTCTGGCTGTGCTGGCGGTAACCCTGTATCTGGTAGGGGCCGCTCAACGGCTCAAGCAGCCTCTGGTTTCCTGCCTTTGCTTCGGTGGTGCATCGGGCATTCTGCTCCTGGGCGGCATCTACCTTCTCCATTTGCGGGACGCAGGTACGGTGCCTCTGGTGTTTGTGGTGGCATTATGCGGGATGATCTGGATTTTGACGGGCATCGCCGCCAAATTCCCGGTATTTCATTTTGCCGGGTGGCTGCTGCTGCTCTTGATTTATGCCTTTGTTTTGCGGCACAATATAACGGATATCGATTGGATCGGGGTGGAGCTCTCCTGGGTTCCCCTGAGTCTGGTGTTATGCTGGCTGGCCTGGCTGCTGCACCATGTGAATAAGCAGATTTCCGCCGTATTTTTCCTGACCGGTGTGCTGTGCTGGTTTGGAGGGGAGCTGTACGGGTTTGTATGGACCGATCTGGATAAGGACGTTCTGCAGCTCCTGCTGGGCGCAAAGCTGGCCGTTGGCGGCGGTGTGCTGTTCGCTTTGCGAAAAAAATGGGTAGAGTGGGTTATGTAGATGATACTTTTGTCAAAACGCTTGGGGGCCATTGCCGCCCAGGTGAAGCCGGGCAGCCGCCTGGCGGATATCGGCTCGGACCATGCGCTGCTGCCTGCGCATCTGGCCCAAAGCGGCAGAATTGCCCATGGAATCGCAGGCGAGCTGAATAAAGGCCCGTTTGAGGCTGCTAAACGGCAGATTGCCGCAGCGGGTCTTGGAGCGGTTGTGGGGGTGCGCCAGGGGAACGGGCTGGATGTGCTGGAACCGGGGGAAGCAGATACGGTCACCATCGCCGGTATGGGCGGAGCGCTGATCGCCGAGATTCTGGAGGCAGGCCGTGTGAAGGGCAAGCTGGCCGGTGTACGCCATCTGCTGCTGCAGCCCAATGTGGGCGAGACACAGGTCCGCGTCTGGCTTCGCCGGAACGGGTGGCTGCTGCTTAGCGAGGAGATTTTGGAGGAAGACGGCAAAATCTATGAGATTCTGTCCGCATGCCCTGTGAATGAGGCAGAAGGCGGAGCTGCCGCGGAGGCGGAATTGTACCGGGAGCGGGAGCTGGCCGGTTTCGGTGCTGTGGATGAGGCCGATTGGCTGGCCTTCGGTCCGTATCTGTTGAAGCGGGCGGAGCCGGTGTTTCTGGAGAAGTGGCGGCGGGAAACCGCCAAGCTGGAGCGGGTGGCCCGTTCGATGGAAAGCTCGGAGCTGGAGGAGGCCCGCCTGAAGCGCTTGAAGGTCTTGGAGGACATCAACCGGTTGAAGGAGCTGATGGCATGCTTGCAAAAGGACAAACCGTTATTCAACTGATGGAGGAGCTGGCGCCTAAGCATTATGCCATGCCCGATGACAGCATCGGCCTGCAATTGGGATCTTTGCAGAAGGAAATCCGCAAGGTACTGGTAGCGTTGGATGTCACCCATGAGGTGGTGGATGAGGCGATCCGCGAAGGGGCGGAGCTGATTATTGCCCATCATGCCATTATATTCCGGCCTATCGCCCATCTGCGTACGGATACGCCTGCGGGAAGCCTGTATGCCAAGCTCATTAAACATGACATTGCCGTATATATCGCCCACACCAACCTGGATGTGGCTGAAGGCGGAGTAAATGACCTGCTTGCTGAGGCTCTGGGTCTAACAGGGCTCACCCATCTGGAGGAGGTCCATACGGAAAAGCTGAAAAAGCTGGTGGTGTTCGTTCCGAAGGACCATCACGCAAAGGTCCAGCAGGCCGTATTCGGGGCGGGGGCAGGCTGGATTGGCAAATATAGCAACTGCTCCTTCAATATCGAAGGCCAGGGCACCTTCGTGCCCAGGGACGGTGCAGACCCCTTTATCGGGGAGGCAGGCAAGCTGGAGCATGTGGAAGAAATCCGGCTGGAAACCATCGTCCCCGAGACGGTGGAAAAGCGGGTGGTTACCGCTATGCTCAAGGCTCATCCATATGAGGAAGTGGCCTACGATCTGTATCCGATGGATCTGAAGGGACGTGCCTTCGGCTTGGGTCGGGTGGGCAAACTTCCGGATAGCTGCACCCTGGGCGAACTGGCAGAGCGGGTGAAGCAGGCGTTCGGCGTGTCTGCGCTGCGGCTTGTAGGTGACCCTGGGCGTGAAATCCGCAAGGTTGCGGTGCTGGGAGGCAGCGGCGGCCGGTATATCCGCCATGCGCTGTTTGCGGGAGCCGACGTGCTGATTACGGGGGATGTAGATTACCACGCGGCTCATGACGCATTGGCGGCGGGGCTGTCTGTGATTGATCCCGGCCACAATGTGGAGAAGATCATGAAGCCGGGTGTGGCGGATTTCCTGAACCGGCGTTTTCAAGAGAAGAAGTGGGAGACGGTGGCCGTTGCCTCGTCCGTAGACACCGAGGTGTTCCGGTTCGTGTAGATTAACTCTTAGGGAGGGAATGTCTATGCGGTATTTTGAACGGACCAACCGGATGGCCCATATTCTTTTTATTGCCGGCGGGCTGTTGTTTGTTATTTCTCTGGGGATTTTGTTCAAGGGTTCGGTAGGAGACCAGATTTTTGAGTTCAGCAACGGCAATTTTGTCCGGAACGGGATACTGTTTTCCATGTTCTTCCTGTCCTCAGTGTTTTCAGTGGTGCTGGGGATCGGGCTGAAGTGTATCGTCCGGGATGCCAAGGAGGAGCTGGACCATATCCGGCATACTGACTCCAGCGGCAATAAGCTGCAGGGGTGACTCCCGGGTGGATGGACTCAGGCAGTTGCTATAATTGGCAGCGTTGGGGGAGGATATTATGCGTTCGAAGATGCTACATATGAACCGTCTGTCCCCAATGTTCGGAGAAGGCCTGTTGAGCCCTGAACGATTCTAATGGCGGTGAGAGACGTTATTTCGCCCCAGAAGGCCCTCCCGGAATTCTAACGGCGGCTACGGCCGCTATTTTCGGCAAATGGACCTAAACGGGCCTTTATCTCGGCAAATAGCGGCGCTCACTTCCGTTAGATTTTTGAATGGCTACTTTTTGGCCAAATAAGGGCTGTGGCTTCCGTTAGAATGCGCAGGGATAGCGGAGAGCAAGACGGGATACTGACGGAGCATGTCTTCCGAATTGCTGTGCCCGCAGCTTCATAATTCTGCTGGTTGAATTTCGGACGCTAAGCCTGTATACTACAGAATGCAACGGAAAGTTTGACAGACAATCGCCGGCGGCGTAAGCCGCGGGAGGAAAGTCCGGGCTCCATAGGGCAGGATGCTGGATAACGTCCAGTCAGCGCGAGTTGAAGGATAGTGCCACAGAAACGGACCGCCGATGGCGCAGCCGCTTTCTCGTAAAGCGGATGGCGCACAGGCAAGGGTGGAACCGTGGTGTAAGAGACCACGAGGGGCTATGGTGACATAGCGCCTGGTAAACCCCATCCGGAGCAAGACCTAGAGGAACGCAGGGGCTTCGCGCCCCAGCCTTAGCCCGAGGCGCGTTCGGGTTGGTCGCTTGAGCCGTGCAGCAATGTACAGCCTAGATAGATGATTGTCACCTCATTGGTGGGAGGGCTAACCCCCCGTTATGACCACCCGAGGTACAGAACCCGGCTTACGGCAAGCTTTCCATTGATGTGAGAATCCAGAAACGGTTTTCGGCGATTTGCAGCCGGGAGCCGTTTCTTTTTTATTTCCTTAAACCAGCGGCAAAACGTGAGTATTGCTGAAAGAAAAAATTTTTTTTATAATGAACCACATTGGAACAAAAAAATCCTCACAATAGGCGGTGAATACTGTGAAAGTTCGTTCCCCAAACAACGGCCTGGCCCGGATACAGGCTGTGTACAAAGATCTTCCGCCTAAGGTCAAGACAGTGGCCGACCATATTCTGGCCCAGCCTCAGGATGTGGTCCACCTGTCTATTACGCAGCTGGCGGAGGTCACCCGCTGCGCAGAGGCCACGATATTCCGGCTGTGCCGCCTGATCGGCATGAAGGGCTATCAGGAGCTAAAGATTTCTCTGGCCGGCGAAATGGTAGAGCAGCCGGTCCAGAATATCCACGAGGAGGTCCTGCCGGAGGACGATATGGCCCAGGTGGCCCGCAAGGTGTTTACCTCTAATATCATCGGGATTACAGACACGCTCCAGCTTCTGGACACACAGTCCTTAAACGCGGCGGTGCAGCTTTTGAACAGCGCTCGCAACATGTGCATTTATGCCGTGGGCGGATCGGCGCCTATCGCCATGGATGCTTACCATAAATTTATCCGGGCGGGGGTTAGCTGTGTCATGCACTCCGATCCCCATCTGCAGCTGACCACTGCCGCTCTTTTGGGCCCGGAGAGTGTGGTACTTGCCATCTCTCACTCAGGGAGCAGCAAGGACCTCATCGAGGTGGTGAAGGCGGCTGGTAAAACCGGCGCCAAAATCATTGTAATTACCAGCTACACTAAATCCTCCCTAGCCCAGCTGGCGGACGTGAAGCTCTACAGCTCCACCCGCGAAACCTCCTTCCGGACGGAGGCCATCTCTGCGCGGATCGCACAGCTGTGCATCATCGACACCCTCTACGTGGGCCTGTCCCTGGCCAGACAGGAGGAGACGCTCGGCAATTTGCAAAAAATCCGGGAGGTTATCTCCAGCAGGCGCTTGTAAGCTGCAGTGGCCTTTTTTGGTTCAGTAGGTTTTCGATTGAATAGGCACCGATCCCGCCGCTTGAGTCTGGAGGTCAAGGACTGAAGCAGGGAGAAGTCCGATCCTACTGAATCTGTGGGTCACAAATTGAATACATGCAGGCATGTTTTAAAATCTAATGAATCGTAGCATCGCTATTTGTTTGAATTTTAGCGGAAACGCTTACAAACAGGTGAATAGCGATGGAAATTCATTAGATTTTTTATCATGCCTTTTTTTGTGCTAGGCTCGGTCTAGCAATGATTAAGCTTGAGCTGTTTTTCCGAGGATGCTGTATCATGCACTTCTACATAAAGGGGCTTGACTTGCAGGGCCAGCGGGCACTGCGGATTTCAGTGACACAACTTTATCAATAGAATATAAAATATAATGCACGTAAATTCCAAATGAGAACTTAGGTGAGCGACATGACAGTTCAACTGCAGAATAAAATATTGAACAGCGGCTTTGAGAACGGCCTCACATCCTGGGTCGGAATCAATACGATAGTAAGCTCCGTTTCAAAAACAGGAAGTCAAAGTGCGCTTATGGTGAGTAATGGCGCATCTATTCCTTCCATTCAACAGTTAGTCACGGTTGAACCTGGATTGGGCTTGTTCTTGTCTGCTTCATTGGCCAAAAATAATACGTTAACCAGTCCTGTTGTTGCTGTATCCGTTAATTTCTTCAATACATCAATTCAATATCTGGGTAACGGTTTGTTGCTGGTGATTCCTCAAAATTTCTTTAAGAACCAGGACTGGTCAGTATTTGAAGGCGTAACAACCGCGGCGCCGGCAACGGCAGCTTATGCTCAGCTATCGTTTTCTCTAATTCCTGCTATCTCATCCAGTGGAATATTAATTGATGATGTTATTCTTATGGACGCCATATCTACTGGGGCTACTGGTACCACAGGCGAAACAGGGGCCACGGGAGCCACAGGCGATACAGGAGCCACAGGAGCGACAGGCGATACAGGAGCCACAGGAGCGACAGGCGATACAGGAGCCA
>JAEWMH010000195.1 GCA_023393235.1 Bacillota bacterium
GCCCCGAAACCGGCTGGGCTGGTTTCGGGGCTCTCTCCAATTCTAACGGCGGCCAGAGACGCTATTTCCGGGTTTAGGCTGCTTTGGAAATTCTAACGGCGGCCACAGCCGCTATTCGGCCCCAATAGCCTCCGGGAGGCCCGGATTTGAGGAAATAAGGTCTCCTGCTTCCGTTACAATTTCCACAACCCTAATTCGGGGCAAATAAGGGCTCTCACTGCCGTTAAAAACCTGACGGAGGCCAAGACAGGGACAGACGGCCTCCCGCTCCTCTGCCTTACGGCTTACGCATAATCTTCCGGCGTTTCTTGGCTGCGCCATTCTTTTTCCTGACGGTTCTGCGGAGGTTGGAGGTCCGCGGGGCTTTTTGCCGTTTCTGCTCCATGATCACGGGTTCGAAGGAATCCATGCAGAAGGGCGGCTCCTCCTCCGCTTTGATCAGCATCCGCGAGAGGGACCGGGTTTGGGTAATGGCCTCCGGCTCCTCCAGCTGCTCCGAAATGCGCATCCATTCCAGCTCATGCTCCTCTACCGGTGCCTTAATTGCAACCAGATGATACATGATCTGGTCAGCCACATTTAGCTGGGACTGTCTTAAAATGGTCAACTCCAACGGATCGTAGCAGCCCTGGTACGGCGGGTAATAGAACAGCTCCAGCTTAAGCAGGCGGAAATCCGGCTCCCCTGCCTCAGCCGTGTCCTCATCCACCAGGAGGGACCAGGTATCGGTGCGTGTGAGATAATACTCCTCCAGGTTCCCCGGGAAGGAGCGGTGCCGGGTCCAATAACGCGGAGAGTGCTCGTTGAAGGTTTGCCGGAAGCGGGGATTGGCCATATGGGTGGTGGAATGGGCATACGGAGCCACAATACACACAACGGCCTTATGACGGCAAATCCGGTAAAGCTCCTTCATCACCTTCTGGAGATCGGCAGTGTATTGCAAGCTGTTGGATGCCATGATAAAGTCAATGCTGTTATCCGCCAGAGGAATGGGATAGTCGAAATCATGCACCATCGCCACTCCCTCGCCGGGAGCGCGGTCCAAGCCGACACAATTCTGGTGGGGCCGTCTGCCGCAGCCGATATCAATCCTCATGCCATCACATCCTCTCAAAGCTGGATATCTGTTTGAAGGCCTCCGGAGGAAGCCCGGATTCGCAAGATACCCTATTGTATTCGGATAAACGGCGGCTTGTATCAGCGTATGCCAGGGTGGTTCAAATTTGCCCCGGGCGGATGACGGTGCAATGGTCCGGTACGGACAGCGGACATTCCCTCCACTGTACTCCAGACCGATCTCTCCGCCGGAAATGGGAAAGGACAGCCAGAACCACTCCAGTGAATCCGGAATATGAGGTTCAAAAACGATGGTGTCCCCCCGGGTGCAAACGGCCGCAGTCCGGTGATTGCTTCAATAAAGGCTATGTTAATCGTTAATGTTGATTTTTGACCAAAAGAAAACCACCTTGGTGAAAGGCGGTTATTTGAGTTGTTGCTTCCCTTTAAATGAAAAGTGTTCTTTAGAAAATAAAGCGATAGCGTTCATACCAGTCAATATAAAAATATAGATTAATAAACCTGCCATGATAATTAACCCAGAAGCAGGGCTAGCTTTATCTGCTTGTTCATTCATTGGAAATTGGGAAGAGAATAAAAGGATGTACAAGAAATAATAACAAATCCATGACAAACCGAACAATAAGTTTGTTCTCTTTAAGGGGAGAAATCGCTTTTGTATCAAAAACACGAACATAACGATTAATAAAGAAAAGCATAAAAGACCAGTAATTAAACTGATCCTATTTATAAATGCTATATCAACTCCAGTAATACGATTGATTCGATAAACATTCACTAACAATTCACTCCATATAAATGGAAACAAAGCGAAGATAGCACTTAAAGCATTGAATTTGAGAAAGTAACGCATATATGCCCCCTCTTTTAGATTATCATAAAAGTTGCATTAAACTATCGTTGTAGCTTAATACGAATAAACAGACGTTCGAAGTGATGCATTCGTGTCGTTCACCGAAAACAGGCACGATTTGACCAACATATTCTTCTTGTTCGATGCCGTATTCTCGTATTCCTTGCTGTCTATATAACGGAACCACGCCAGATAATGTTGCAAATATTTGGTTGCTACACCATTGAAATGGTAATGAGCTAAACCTTTTGAATTCGCATAGGAGCTAAATGCACGCCAGGCAGGCTTCGATCGGCACCTGACAAGCCCATCCTTATGCTTCTGCTCTTGGATTTCATCAATCGCACGTATGGAAGACGATACACCCTTGGTTTGAGATTGCAAATAGCGAATAAGCTCCTGCTTACCGCTATCGTCCAGTGAATCAGCTAGCTTTTATTAGCTCCGTAAATCCAATAGGCATATCATCTCCAAACCGCATTGTTGCCTTAATTGTAGAACATTAGTTCGTAATCATCAATTATCAACAATCAGATTTAACATAGCTTCAATAAAAAGCGGCACAGGCGCGCTGGCCCAGGGATGGCAGAGACTGGTGTTCCATTTCAGCTCCTTGTACCAGGCTTCAAAGCAGGCGGTTGCCCAACCTCCCCAGTCTCTTTCCTCTATAGGATAATCGGTCCGGCAGCACCATTCCCGGCTTAATGGAGACGGAAATTCCCAGCAAAAGCACTAAGGCAGCCTCCCTCATCAAAATGTTTAAGGTGCTAACTGCAAAAGTGCAGTTATTCTCAGATAACCCGAGAGTTTGAGCTGCTTCAAATGCAAAAGTGCAGTTATTTCTGCCCAAACACCCCATAAGTAGTGAAAATGCTAAATTTAACTACACTTTTGCAGGATATCCTTTCGAACAATGATATATATTCCAAAATAATTGCGCTTTTGCATCTGGAAGCTCCCGGTGCATATGTGTTTTCGAACTCCGAATTTTCTCCAGCTCTACCCGTTAGTCCGCAAAACCTCCGCCCGGTATTCCCCGGGGGTTTTGCCGGTTTCCATCTTGAAGGCCTTGGTAAAGGCCTGCACAGTCAAATACCCCACCTGCCCGGCGATCTCCTGGATCCTCAACCGCGGATTGCCCAGAAGCTCCTTGGCCGCATGAATCCGCAGCTCCGACACCATTTCCTTGATTGTCCGGCCGGTTTCATCCTTGTATATCTTCCGCAGATGAGAGGTGCTGATGGCGAACAGCTCGCCCAGCCGCTCCACAGACAGATCCTCCCCCAGATGTGCTTCGAGATAAGCGGTGATGCCGGAAGCAAGCTCCTTGTTCTTCTGGCAGCGCTTCTGCTCCAATTGGTCCAACACCAGATCGTACAGCGACTGCATATATGCCACCATACTCTGCATCGTCTCCATCTCCAGCAAATCCGTATGCCGCAGCGCGGCAATGGCCGGCTGGAAGCCCAGATTGGCGTCAATTTCATAGATACAGCGCAGGGACGAGGAGAATAATTGCAGGAAATAATGGCGGACCACCTCAATCTGCCGGAAATGATGCTCCATTAAATGGGCTCCGAACTCCTGCAGACTGGCGCTAATTCCCTCCCGGCTGCCTGTGCGAAATTGGGTCAGCAGCTTCTTCTCAATATGGAGCGGATACATGGCGATGCCCGTCTCCGGCCGCACCGCCTCATAACAAATCACCGTGTTCCCCCCATACATAAGCTTCTGCCGCAGAGCAGCCTCGGCCTCCAGATAACAACCGCCGATGGCCTCCAGACTGTTTTGCGTGCTGCTGATCCCCACCGTAAAGGTCATACGGAAGGTCTCCTGAAGCTGCTCCAGAAGCTGGCAGAGCCACAGACGGAGCTCATCCGTCTGCAAGCCCGCATCCGTCTCCTCTCCATGGAGCACCAGCACCAGCTCGTTGGCATCCGTCTCCACCAGAAATCCCAGATAGGGCTGCTTCACAAAAGCCTCCTCCTGCAGCAGCTTGGATAACCGGAGCAGCAGGGCGTTGCGCTCCGCCTCCTGGGTTTCCTGGGCAAACCGGGCATATTCGTCCATGGCCAGCTTCACAACGGCGAAGGCCCCGTCCGGCTTGAAGCAGAGGCCGTAATAGGCCAGCCGCTCCAGGGTTTGCGGGTTCACCGGCTCATCCCCGTTCACCAGCCGGGACAGGAATTTATGTCTGCTTTGAATTTCATAGTCCTTCAACAGAAGAGTAAGATCCCGGTTCTGGTCGATGAGCCGGCTGACATTGCGCTCAAGCTGAACCGTCTCCTTGGCGTCATCCCTCCCGCCGTCCTCCGTTTCATCATCCGCTCTCCGCAATAGGGACAAGAGCCTGTTCACCGGGCTGTATACCCGGCGGGACAGGAGAAAGGAGCCCAGCAGGCTTAGGCATAAGGCCAGCGCAGAGATGGACAGCGCCATCCTGCTCCATACATCAAGGCTGCGGGTCAACACCGGTTTGGGGATGGTGTAGATGTACAGCCAGCCGTTGGCGGAGGAGGAAACATAACAAACCAAGGTTTCCTCACCCCTGACCTTAGCGAACAGACTTCCCTCCGGCTCGCTGAGCCGGGTCATGTCCATCGCGTCAAATACACCTCCTGCGGCGGGTGAATCCTCTCCCCCGGCCTTCTGGGAGAGAATATGGCCCTCCCGGTCTGTCACCACCAGTTGGGCATCGGGGTTGGTATTGAGGGATTGCAGGATTTGCGCCAGATAATCCCCCTTGATGTTGATGACAACATAAGCAGACGGAATGCCGGAATAGACGATGGGCATGGTTTTTACAATGGAAATAACCGTTTCCTCAGCGTCGGTGGAAATCCCCGGAAGCAGACGGTTGCGGACCATGGACTTCTCCGCCGGCCCCCCGTCCAGGGAAGCAATGAAACCGTTGTCCGGAAACCGCTCCAGGGGCACCGAACCCAGCAGGGAGGACAGAACCAGCCGGGGGCCTGTATAATAAACGCTCACCGAATGGATATAATCGCTGGATAATGCCGCAGCCTCCAGCTTTTCCCGAAGCTGCAGCTGCATGTAGATATCCGATTGGGCGTAATAGTCCACGTAATGGAGAAAAGAGGAATCCAAAAAGATGGATTCCATGGCTTTGTCTACCTCGGCCAAAACAATTTCCTGGCCCTTCTTAAGCAATTGCAGGGTGTTGCTGCTGTTGGAGACCGCATCCTTCCACAGGATCGACCAGGAGGTGTAATACAGCGCCCCTCCGGTAATAGCGGTCACCAGCAGGGACAGGGCCAGAAAGTAGTTGAAGTATTCAAAAAGACTGCTCCGCATCAAACGCCTGGCTTTCTTTTGATAAACCGCCACTTTGCCGGCCCCCCTTCATCTGTGTAAACCGGAATTGCTCCCGAAGCTTACAGCGCCAAACCCACGTTGGCCGCCTTCAGCTCATTGTACTTTTTCACCTTGGATTCCATCAGGGTTTTGCCGCCCTTCTTCTTCCAGGTATCCACATACTCCTCCCACTTGGAGAGGGGCTCCTTGCCGGTAATAAACTTGATCAGCATTTCCTCTTCGTATTTGGCCACATCAGGCCCGAAGGACTTTTGTTCCTCTGTTAAAGGAATGCCGTAGAATACATCCTGGTACAGCGTATATTTGGCAGCAGCCTGGATGAAGCGGTTATTTTCCACTTGAATCGGGTCCTTGGAGGCGGCACTCACCTTATCCGCCAGATCCTGTCTGGACACAATTTGGCTCAGCGGATCCAGCCACTTTTCGTCATACGCCTTTTGCCCCTCCGGGGTGCGCGGCTCCTCAATGGTGGTATAGTGAACACCCTTCAAGCCATAGTGATTCAGCTCCCAGCCCTCATCTGTCGACATATAGTCGAGGAATTTCAGAATGGCCTCCGGATTTTTGGCCTTGGCCGAAATGGCCAGTGTAGCCGCTACATTTCCGTACGAGAGCATGCCGCTTTTGCCGTCAGGACCGGTAAGTCCCGGGAATATGGGATCCCATTGGGCGCCGGGTACGATTTCCTTCATCTTCAGCTGCTGCACCAGCTGCTGGGGTGCAATGGACCACCAGGCGGTGAAATAGCCGATTTTGCCCTGGGCCGCTTTTTGCAGCGCCTGATCCGCTTTGATGGTGAACAGCTCCGGGTCCATCACCTTGGCGTCCCACAGCTTCTTCAGATATTCGATGGCTGCTTTGTATTCGGCGGATACGGCGATAGGATATATTTTGTTATACTTCAAATAACTGTTAATCGGTGTGCTGCCGCCGACTGTGCCCGGAGCAATCCCGAAGGCGCCGAATATGGGCATGAAGGTTTCAGAGTACGAATTCGTAACACCCAGGCCGTAGGTATCCGCTTTGCCGTTTTTATCCGGGTCATTAAAGGTAAACGCTTTCAGGACACTTTCAAACTCATCCAGGTTTGTGGGCATCTTCAGGTTCAAGGCGGTGAGCCAATCCTTGCGGATTACCGGCACCTCCTTGCCTGCGGCATTTTCATAAGGAATGACGAATTGTTTGCCCTTGTATTTGGTCAGCTCCCACAGCTCGGGCTTGAGGTTTTTCTTCAGATTTGGCGCATATTGGTCCAGATACTTGCTGATATCCATATACAGTCCTTGGTCCACATATTTCTGGTAATCGAAGGAGCCCAGGCGGCTGATATCCGGGATATCCCCGGAGGCGGCCAGCACATTGTACTTGCTGTTGAAGTCATTGTTGGGAAACATGGTGACGTTCAGCTTAACATTGGCCTTCTTCTCAATTTCCTTGGTGACGGCGTTGTCATCCCGCCAGACCCGGCCCAGGTCGGGCTGGATCAGCGAAATGGCCACAGGAGCCGCAGAGGTGGACGCAGCCGGAGCGCTTGCTCCGCTGGAGGCCTGCGGATTGGCGCTGCCCGACGCAGGCGTATCCGCCTTGTCACTGGCGCAGGCCGCCAAAGCGGCGGTCATGGAGACAGTGCATATGGACGCGATAATGCGCTTCTGGTGTTTCATGTTCGTGATCTCCCCTTTAATGTCGTTATATTATAAGCCTGAACGGCCTACAATCACTGGATGTCTATCATCCCTTCACGGAACCTACCATGACGCCCTGGACAAAATATTTCTGGAGGAAGGGATACACAATGATAATGGGCAATGCGGACATCATCACCGTTGCGGCCCGGATGGTTTCCACCGGAGGAGGCAGACTGTCGCCGTCCAGCTGCTCTAGCGAGAAGGTGTACATCTTCCGGAGAATCAGCTGCAGCGTGGACAGCTTGGGATCATTGATGTAAATGATCACATTGATATATTCGTTCCAGTGGGCCACCCCATAAAACAAAGCCAGTGTAGCCACAATCGGCATGGACAAGGGCAGCATGATCCGCACCAGAATCCCCAGCTCGGAGCAGCCGTCCAGCCGGGCGGATTCCCGCAGGCTTGCCGGGATCCCCTGGAAGAAGTTCCGCATGAGAATCAGGAGCCAGGTATTGATGGCAAAGGGCACCATCAAGGCCCATACCGTATCCACCAGATGCAGGGAACGGACCACCAGATAGGTAGGAATCAATCCCCCGTTGAACAGCATGGCAACCAGAACAATGGACATCAGGAAGTTCCGGCCCGGCAGCTCTCGGTTGGACAGCACGTAAGCACCCAGGGAGGTCATCACCAGATTAATCGTGGTGCCCACCACCGTAATGAAGATCGTAATTCCGTATGCATCCATCAGCCCGGAGAAACGGATTACATACCGGTAGCTGTCTAAGTGAAAGGAACGCGGGTAAAGCAGCATCCCTCCCTGCTGGACGATATCCTTCATATTGGCCAGAGAGACGAACAGCACATTCAGAAAGGGATACAGCGTAGACAAACACAGGAAGATCAGAAAAAACCAGATGACATAGTCGGCAATTCCCGGTTTGGTCAAATGTTTGGAGGGGCCGGTCACCATATTGCTCCCTCCTCGTCGATTTTTTTGGATACAAAGTTGGCGATAAGAACCAAAGACAAGGCAATCACCGAACGGAATAAGCCCACTGCGGTGGCATAGCTGTAATTATTAGTGTTCAGCAGCCCCACCCGGTAAATGTAATAATCGATAACCTCCGCCACGGGTGCCACCTGGGGATTAATCATCACCAGGGTCTGCTCGAAGCTCACGCTTAAGATTCCGCCTAGGCTCAGCACGAACATGATGCTGATGACGCTGCGGATTCCCGGCAGGGTCACATGCCACAGGCGCTGCCAACGGCTGGCGCCGTCAATGGCGCTGGCTTCGTTCAAATCCGGGTCCACCCGGGTCAATGCCGCCAGGAAGATGATAGCGTTCCAGCCGATTTCCTTCCACACAGCGCTGCCCACAAACATGGTCCGGTAATAATCGGCCGAGGACAGGAACTCCACGGAGTGGCCGACGGTAGACTTCAGCAAGGTATTCACCAGACCGCTTTCGGAGAAGAAATTATAAAGCAGGGCATATACCACCACCCATGAAACAAAGTGGGGCAGATAGGATACCGTCTGGAAAAAGCGCTTCCATTTCGGAAAACGCATTTCATTCAGCAGAACCGCAAACAAAATGGGTGCCGGGAAGGCGATGAGTATCCGGTAAAAGGCCAATAGCAGGGTATTGCGGAAGATGATCCAGAAATCCCCGTTTTCCACAAACCTCCTGAAATGATCCAACCCTGCCCACGGGCTCCCGAAAATCCCATCCATAAAATTGTATTGCTTAAAAGCGATGACCACCCCGGTCATAGGCGCATAATGGAAGATGTCGTAATACGCCAACACGGGAAGAAATAATAGGTAAAGCGGACCGAACCGCTTCATTTTTCCCCACACCCGCTTCCGCTTCCAGGACCCGGCTTGCGCCCGGATAAGGGAATGGGGAACGTCTTGCCCCGTCATCTGTTTCAACTGTTGTGCACTCCTCTCTGTCGGTTGTTTGGCTTAGCCGTATCCCCATCCTTACACGGAAGCGATTACATGAAAAGCAATGAATCTGCTTTTTTGTGCCTGGAATGCCGTTTCAGCAGATCGGATAAAAATAAGCGGTTACGCTTCTTACTGGCTGGGAGCACTGGCGGCTGCCGTTACCGCGGTTTTGGCGGAAACCAGCCTGCCGTTTACATCGAAGCCCTTTACGGTAATCGTATGTGCGCCGGGCTCCAGCACCGCCGATGCCGTAATCACCCCTCCATTCAGCTGATACGGAACAGCTGCACCATCCACCACAACTTGGATCGTGTCCGCCAGAACCGGAATGTCCCCTTGCACCAGATCGGCACTGATGTTCACTTGACCCACTGGCACCACCTGTCCGTGGGACGGCACCAGCCCGGTAATCTTGCTGTATAAACCGGTATCCGGTTGGGTGTACACCCCGATATTCCGCACCTTGAAGCTTACCTGTGTTGCCGTTCTGGAATTGATGCCGAGGCTGAATTTCTTAATTTGCTCCGGATCCAAATGGAAATTGTCATCCGGTGTTCCGAAGGCGGCAAAATCCGCCCAAGGCATCTTGATTTGCTGCCAGCCGCCAACAGGAGCTATACCTCCGGCTGTGAAATAACCCGACCCGTTCTGTTCATACATGAAGGTGCGAACCACAACCCCATCGGCTGGAGCCGGGAAGTACACGTCGAAGACCACTCCCTCCGTATCCGCAAAGTTTACGACATCTGGCAGCTGGAAATACGGATAGCTCCACTTATCACCGGGGCCGAAGCTGTACTCGAACTGGATTTCCCCTGGTACAGGCGAGGTGATGGTACTGGTGGCGCCGTCTGAAATATTGGTTTCCCACAGGGAAGGATTGTCAATATCCGGTACGGTTACGCTGGGTGTTACCGGGGGATTTTCTGTAGAAGCAATGAGGGTCACCGACTTGGAGGTAAGCTCCCCGCCGAAGCTGCCCTGGAAGGTAACCGGCGCTTTTACGTCCGCCGCCACCTGTGCACTGCCTGTTAAAATAAAGGTCAGCACCGATTTCGAATGAGGCGCTACTGTCACCTGCTGTGTTGGCACCGCAAGGCTCCAGCCCCCATAAACCGTTCCGCTTACTGTCCCGCTCATGGGTGTGCCGTTGAAGTTATGCACCTCCACTTGAACCTCCGTCTGCGCTGCAGTTTCCAGCTGATAACCCTTGGCCTTGGCTTTGGTGGCAGTGGCTTCAGGATATTTCTGCGTCAGCACCACCCGTTCCGCAGCCGTCAGCTCCGGTGCATGGGGTACAGGGATTCCGTAAACAGGTGCAGTCAGCCCCGGAAAATCCCCAGTTATCCGCAGATAGTGCACATCAGGTCCCGACGATAAGGCATAGCTGCCGCTGGTGGAGGACAACTCCTGCTCCACGCCCATAATATCGGTCAACAGCGCCTGAGTCCTCCCTGCTGCCAAGTTAAACGGTGTCTCCTCTTCACTCCAATAAGCGGCTACACTGTCCGTTCCGTCACGGAATACATAGCTTTTTATTCCCTGCGGCAAGCCTGACAGCTGTCCCATATACCTCGCCTCTCCCAATGCATGGGTCATGGCCGCTTGGGCATTGATGGCCGGGTAAGGGGTGCCCCGTGCAGAGAAGCTTCCCCAGGACATACCGTTCTCAAGATAATAAGGGAATACAAACCAGAAATGCTTATCCACGCCGGAAGCAACGGACTGGATGGTGGAGGCAGCCAGGTACCGGGCCTGCATCCGCAGCTGGTTAGCAGCCAGAGTTTGGGTGGCGTCGGCAAATTTCAGTGACATGCCCGCCTCCGTCACATACGCGGGTTTCTCTCCCAGATTATAACCCTGGATAAGCTCGGTATGGGCCGCGAAGGACGGGGGCACATCGGGCACCAGCACACTCTCATTATCATTGCGGTGGGCGTGGTAATTATAGGCATCCATATAGGCCGCCACATCATTCTGCATCAGGAGCTCCACATAACCGCCAGGCGGATAAGCGATCCCGCCTAACGCCACGGAGGTTGGGACCCCGGAATCTCTGGCTGCAATGGTCGTTGCCTTCAAAAAAGCAGCATACTGGTCTGCCGTTTCACTTTCAGCCGTATACTGGATATCCGGCTCATTCCAGAACTCCCAATCCGATTGGGTACCGAAATGCTGGACGGAGGCCTTGGCCAGTTGATAGGCGTCGAACAGATTGCGGGGCAGATTCTTGCCCGTATCCTTGGACCAGGCTGGAGCAATATGGTTCAGCTCCAGCACCCGTATGCCATTGTCCGCATAGGCCTGGTTGTACGGGTCATACTTGCTGAAATCATACACACCGCTCCCGGTGCTCACCGAGTTCCAATGCATCCGCTCCCGGACGTAATCCACCCCGGTGAGCCGTACGGCCCGGGCATACTGCCCCGCTTCCCCGGCGGGAATCAGTGAACCTCCGGCCACATCCATGGCAAAGGGGGAATCTGCAATGCTCCGGCGCTCCGAGGTATCCATTACAACGGACAGATATTCCTTCGCCGGAAGCCCGCTTTGGTCCGCCTCAGCCGTGACGGTGTAATGCCCCCGCTCCAGTCCCGTTAAGGGGAAGGTATAGGACGGCACATTGGCGCTTAACGTGAGGCTGTTCACCATGACAACATTTCCGTTGTAATCCTCCACCTTGTAAGCCAATGTATGGCCCATGCTGGCAGTGTCGGTGAAGTGGATGGTGACCTGCTTTTGATCCCCTTCCTCAAACAGATTGTTGGAGCCGTTGGTGCTGATTTTGTTGATTCCCCAAGGAAGTTTGGACAGCTCCAGGTAATCCAGAAAAAAATACACCCGGCCGTCGCTTTGCCTTCCGTTCAATACCCGGAAGGAAACGGTGTTGACTCCTTCCTGCAGCGTTACCGGATTCAATTTGTACTTGTAGAACAGATTCACAGGTGTTTGAATTTGCCCTATTTTGGTGGCAATGGACGAATTGACATCCATATAACCGCCGTCATTGATCTGGATCTGGTAGGACGAAACATGATTCATGGCCAAAGGGGAAGCCATAATCTCAAGGCTGTATGTGCCCGGAATGGCAACGGTGACCTGGTATTCGGCGATATACCCGCTGGACGGCAACGGAGCTCCCGCTGCACTTTTGAAGAACAGAAAATCATTGCCGGACAATTCCGTGCTGGTCCCCCGAAGACTGTCCCGTTCGGCTTTGGCCACGGGTGTCTGGTTCACAGAGCTATACAGCTCCCCCTCTACCCGAATCACCGGCGCGCTCTGACCTGATCCCGCTGCAGAAGCGGAAGCAGCGCCGAATGGAACCGCTTGCAAAAACAGTAAAACCATCATCACCCATACCAGTATCCGTGATACACGTTTTTTCAACACGCAATCCCTCCTTAATTTGGGTGCGGGAACAACCCCTTACCTACCGGGGCCATTCCCAATGGATCAGATCCTTGCTCCAGGCAATGCCGATGGATGCATATGTATCGAAGAGCACACGCTCATCCTCCGGCCCGCTGCCATGGAAAAACATTACGAACGCCTCCACTCCTGCTACGTTCCGCATATCCAATACAAATGCGGCAGTCAATCTGCCTTTCGCCCACCCCCAATCCTTTTGTCCCAGAGTAATCAATCCGGCGTCATCCTGCCAATGCAGCAAATCCCGGGAACGTTTGACGCCAATGCCGTTTTCCGGGGAATGGAACATCACATACTCATCGTTATGCCGGAGAATGCATACATTCTCACCTGCATCCTCCCGTCCGCAGTAGGTCCAGCTCCGGAAGTCCTCCGTTTTGGACATGCTGACGCCGTTTTGTTTATAGAAGCAGAACCATTCACCGGGTTTGGCCGCATTTTCCACCAGATAAGGGTCGATCATCCGGCCCATATCCTGCTCCGCGACCCCGTCGCCTTTAACACGGAGCAGCTGCGGCTCCCCCCAAACAGATAAATCCCGGCTTTCCATCATCCAAATCCGGCTGTTGCCATTGCCGTATTTTTCCCCGTTGGGGCGGGGATAGGTTTGAAGGCACATAAGCCATCTGCCGTCTGACCGGATGATGTTGCCGGGACTGGAATAATTCAGACTGCGGTCCCTTGCTGTTAATATGCAGGGTTCGGTCCAGGTTGATAAATCTGCGCTTTCACTTACAGCTGTATACAAATAAACAGATCCATCGGCTTCCGTTTCCACCAAAGTATAGAAAAGGCGGATGATGCCGTCGTGATAGACCGCGCAAGGATCACGGTAAGCCCGACGGTGATCCCCGCGCAGCAGAACCGGGGATGGCAATTGGGTCAGATTCATCATTTCCTCCACTCCTTCACGCTCCTCTCGGAGAAGCAGACTGCCATAGGCAGACTGCTTCCCGTTGAAGCGGAGCATCCGTTATTTTAACTGTTCCTTATTTTTTTGGTACCATTCGTTGACCATCTTCTCCACATTTTCGCCGCCCAGACGTTTCCATTCCTTGCGCAGCTCCTCCAGGCCTGTTTTGGCGCTCATAGCGGAGCCGCCAGTGACGACCTTGGACTCGATTTGTTCGGCGATAGGATTGAAGGTGGCAATAAGCTGGCTCAGCTCCGGCATACTGGGGCTGTATGGAATATCCTTGCGGTATTTATTTTTCATGGCCAGTGTCAGCGCATTTGCTTTTTCCTTGGCATATTCCTGGGAGATGGCATCGGAAGCAGCCATAACCGGGAACCAGTCCGGTTTCGGGGAATACTGGCTCAGCACAGGATATTCGTTGGCGTAGTCCACTTCCTTGCGGAATTTAGCCGCATCAATGGTTTGCGGAACGCCGTTAACGTCCTTATAATGAACGTTTTCTTCCCCTTGTCTCAAGGGCTTCCAGCCTGTCTCCAGCATCCAATCCAGGAATTTGACAGCGGCCTCAATCTTATCCTCCTTCATCTTGCTGTTGAAGGCTACAAGAATGGACGGAGGGGCTTCCTGGAACAGACCGGACTTGCCGAAGGGGCTTGCTACCGGCTCCAGGGCTGTCATTTTGGCCTCCGGCACATTCTTCTTCAGATCCACAAACTGCTGCTCCATATTCCAGCTGCCCAGCAAAATCCCTGCTTTACCGGTGGTCCAGAACTGGAGGGCACGCTGGAAGCTTTTGTCGGTAATGAATTCCTGATCAATAAGGCCTTCATCATACATCTTCTTCTGGTAATCCAGGCTGTCGCCATAACGGTCCAGGGTTCTACCGAAGGCCAGCTTATCCCCCTCCAAATACCATTGAACCGGATGGGTCAGGAACAGGTTGCGGAGAATGATGTTGCCGGTGTTGGTGAACACAATCGGCACGGTGTCGGCTTTGCCGTTGCCGTCGGGATCGCCGGTTTTGAACTTCCGCGCTACCTCCAGCAGCTCTTCTGTGGTGGTGGGGGCTTTCAGGCCCAGCTTATCCAGCCAGTCCTGACGGATCCATATGCCCATGTTGGCAATGGAATCGGCGCCCCGGACACTGGCCATCATATAGGTTTTGCCTTCCACCGTCAGGTAGGATTTCAGCTCAGGATGCTCTGCGAGATATTTCTTGTAGGTAGTGCTGTACTTTTCAATATACTGGTCGATCGGCTGAATGGCGCCTTGATTGGCCAGTTGGGCGATATAGTTGCGGTCGTACTCCCAGATCAGATCCGGAGCGCTGCCCGAGGCGATCAGCGTGTTCAGCTTGGTTTGGGCTTCATTCCGGGGAACAGGCACCCACTTGACGGTAGCCGGAGCGTTTTCGTTGATCCACTTGGTCCACCGGTTGTTCTCATAATTGCCTTCCTCGGCGGGAACCTTCCCCCGGTCAAACATGGAGATGCTGATTTCTTTTTTGGGCCCCGTGGAGGCTGTACCCGCACCGGCAGAGGCGGCGGGAGAAGCGGCGGAATCCTTGCCCTTGTCATCACCGCAAGCGGCCAGCAGGGTTGCCGACAAGCTTGCCACGACGACGGAAGCGATTACTTTTGATGCTGTTTTCATTGTCTCATCCCCTTAGTTAGATTCTCTTAGCTGATCTATATCGAAGGTTGGAAGTCCGAAGCTCCCTCCTATGATATCAACCTTTCACAGAACCGATCAATACGCCCTTGACAAAGTGCTTCTGCAAAAACGGATATACGCATAATACCGGGGTAATGGCGATGACCACCGACGCCGCTTTGATGCCCTCCGGTGTCAGCATCACACTGGATGCGCCCTCGCTGCCGCCGCCGCTGTTCAAGAGGCTTTGGTCCACCTGCTTGATCATCTGGTACAGCTTCAGCATCAGGGTTTGCAGATCGGCGCTGGTAATGTACAGCATGACGTTGAAGTAGGAATTCCACCAGCTTACCGCGTAGAACAGGGACAGCGCCGCCAGAATCGGCTTGCACAAGGGTAGCATAATCCGCACCAGAATCAGCCAATTGCCTGCTCCGTCAATGGATGCGGACTCCTCGATCTCGTCGGGCAGGCCCTCCATGAAGCTTTTCATGACGAACATGTTATAGGTGCTGATCAACGCGGGCATCCAAAGCGCAAAGTAGGAATCCATCAGCCCCAAGGATTTAATCAGGATGAAATTGGGGATAATGCCGGATATATAAATCATGGTGAAGGTAATGAACATCAATAACGGGCCACGGCCCACCAGCCGCTTGCGGGACAAGGGATAGGCCGCCAGCACAGTCATGACCATATTCAATAGTGTGCCCACTGCGGTCACAATTACGGTATTTCCCATTGCATGAAGCAATTGCCCGTCCTCAAGCAGCCGTTTGTACGCCTCCGTATTAAATTCCACCGGCCAAAAGAACACCTCTCCGGCCGTTATGGCTCTACTGCTGCTGAAGGAAGCGGCAATTTCGTACAGGAAGGGATACAAGGTGAATAAGGACATGATGCCAAGGAAGAGATAATTGAGCGTATGCCCCGCCAATGACCACGGGGAATGCTTTGCGATAAAACGCTTCATGTCTACCAAAGCCCCCTTTCGCCGAATAGACGGATAATCCGGTTCACGCTGACCACCAGAACCAGACTGATCAGAGACTGGAACAGCCCCAAGGCCGTGGTGTAGCTGTAATTCATATTCTGCAGGCCCACCCGGTACACGTAGGTGCTGATCACATCCGCCACATCCAGCACGGAATCATTCTGCAGCGCCAGCGTTTGCTCCAGGCCTACGTCCATCATGCTGCCCATCCGCAGTATCAGCAGAATGGCGATGGTGCTCCGGATACCCGGCAGTGTAATATGCCACACCTGGCGCAGCTTATTGGCTCCGTCGATTTTGGCCGCTTCATACAGCTGCGGATCAATGGAAGCCATAGCCGCCAAATAGAGGATGGTGCCCCAGCCGGCCTCCCGCCAAATGGAGGAAGCGGTGTATGCCACCGGCCACCAGGAGGACTTGGCCATAAAGTAGATGGGCTCTATGCCAAACACATTGGTCAAGAGCAGGTTCACCACACCGGTGCTTGGCGATAACAGGGCAATCAGAATGCCGCCCAGTACCACCCACGAGATAAAGTGGGGAATGTACAGCAGGTTTTGCACCAGCCGCTTGTACCCTTCCACCCGGACCTCATTTAAGAGCAGCGCCAATAGAATGGGCACTGGAAAACCGAACACCAGACTGTACACATTCAAAAGCAGGGTATTGCGCAGCACCCGCCAGAAGTCCGTGCTTTCGAACAGCAGCCGGAAATTCTTCAGTCCTACCCAATCGCTGCCCAGAATCCCGTCCGCAAAGCGGTAATTCTTAAAAGCAATGATTTCCCCGAGCATGGGGGAATACTTAAACAATAGATAAAACAGCAGCACCGGGACCAGCATCATATATAAAGATTTATCCCGCTTGATCCCCTTCCACAGTCTTCCTTGCCGCGGTGCGGCCAAAGCTGGGCTGCCCTGCAGCCCCTCTCCGGCGGCTGCGGCCATTTTCTCTTTCATCTCTCTCACCATCTCCTGACATCCTAATCTCCCGCTGACAAATTCATCGTACCGGAATCCCTGTCCTGTTGAATACAGACCGCTTCCCAAATCGGGCACAATTCTTGGTTTTTGGGTGCTCACCATTCTTGCAGTAGGGGAATTTTCTTGGTTTCCGCATAGAAAAAAACCCGTCCCATGGCTCTTTGTCGGAGTCACAGACGGGCGGTGGGTAAAAGATGGAGCTCTATGGATTGGAACTGCTGATCGTCTGCTCACGGTATTCCGTGGGCGTCAGTCCGGTATATTTTTTGAAGGTGCGGGTGAAGCTGCGGGAATGCATGTACCCGACGGCATCGGAAACATCGTTGATCTTGATGGTTTTGTCCCGGAGCAGCTCCTTGGCGGCCTCGATCCGGATTTTGATCAGGTAGTCGATGAAATTATCCTCCATCTGCTCCTTGAACAGCTTGGAGATGTAGGTGGGGTGAAGATCAAATTCCTCGGCCAGCCGGTCCAAGGACAAGCCGCTGTCCCGGTAATTCTCCTGAATGAATTGGAGAATACGACCGATATGCTCGTTTTTTCCTCTTTGGCTGCGCCGTTTTTCGATTTTGTCGGCAAACCCCACCAGCACGGCCTCTACTACTTGCTCGGTCTCCCGCAAATTTTCACAGCGGTTGATCCGTTCATACAGGTTGCCGATTTCGTTCAGGGTTTCCTCCGTATCCATGCCGATGGACTCCATGGTTTGGGTAGCCCGCATCACCAATTCGAAGGAAAACTGGCGGATTAAGTCCGGCGGCAGGTTATGGTTGACCGCTTCCTGGAAGATCCCCTTCAGATCCTGCAGCCCCTTGTCCATTTCGTTCTGCTTCAAGGCATCCACTATCCGGTCAATCATCCGCACAATGTGGTAATAATCCTGATTGTCCGGCGTTTGTACATCAAGAATAGAGATGACGCCGTGATTGCCGGCCACCATCTTGTAGTGAAGAGCATGCTGCGACTCGGCGTATGACAGTGGAACATCCTTCAACTCCCGGTATCCCCGGCCCAAGCCTGCGATGACCGTCAGTCCGATCTGCCTGTTCATCACATTGAGAATTTGCTCCAGAAGGGCCATCGCCCGCAGATGATTCTGCTCCTCATCCCCCTCCGCGAAGCTGAACACAATGACAGCCCGGCCGCCGCCCAGATCGATAGCCGATCCTGCATTCTCCGAATTGATGATTTCCTCGGCCACATTGCACAGCGCATAGGTGTAGAGCGTCTGATCCCGGGGCGCTATGCCCCCTTCCTTGCCTATCTCCGCCGTACACACCACATACCATTCCGGAAAAAGACGGATCCCCGTAAACTCCAGATGCGGGGCAATAACCGCATAGTCTGTCCGGTAACCCACCAGAACATCCATGATGGTCCGCCATTTCAGCATGGGCTTGGAATCCCGGAGCTGCTGCTCCAGCTTCTCCCGGTCCACAAACATCTGGTCAAAGAAGCTCTCCAGATAAGAAACTCCCCGTGGAGCGGAGGCGGCAGCACCGCCCCATGCAGGTCTGCCGTTCCGGGACAGCTTGCCCAGCATCCGGTCAATGGGGCTGAAGGTCCGCCGGTTCACCACGAAGAGAATCACGAACGCCACCAGAAACAGCACCACAGCCAGCAGAATCAGCAGGTTCCTCGTCACCGTCAGGGGCTTGTACATTTGGCTCTCGGGGATAATATTCACGATCTTCCAGCCGGTATAAGCGGAGGTTTTGTAGGAAACGGTTTGCTTCACGTTATCCACCACAGCGCTGTATGAGCCACTTTCTTGACCGCCCAGCACCTGCCGGATATAAGGCAGCTCTCCCATCTTGCTGTAGAGCATGGAGGCATCATCGCGTGCGACAACCTGGCCCGTTTTGTCCAGAATAAAGGTATGTCCCGGCGATTCCTTCTCATAAATATCGTGGATCATCCGGTACAGCACATCCACATCAATGTTGGCGGCCACCACACCCTTGCGGTAACCCGGAGCGCTAAGCGGCGGATAAGAGCGGATTAAGGTCACCACATCCCGGTTCACATTCCCGCCCCAGATTTTGTGGGTGGTGAGCCACTGGAAGTAGTCGGGAATTTCCAGATATTCCGCGATCCAGCTGTTCTCCGACTGGTCCTTGGTGGTATAAAACCTGTCCGACAGGATGTTGCCGCTTACATCCGAATACGCAAAGATGGAGGAGAATTGAAGATTGTTGTTCAGGAATTTGCCCAGCTTGGAGTTCAGGACGAAGAAATTATCATTCTTCTGGGCGTTGTCCTTGTAGCTGTCATTCATAAAATATACAAATTCTAACTCATTTGTTAACTGGAGCAAATTCGCCTCCGTTTGCTGGAACGACAACTCGATTTTTTGGTCAATCTGCTTCAACAGCGCCATGTTCGTTTCCTTCAGCTGCTGCTCCAAACCCCGGACCGTGCTTTGGTACGAAAAGAAAAAAGCCAGGGATATGACAGCCAACAGCAGGCTGCCGTATATCAGCATGATCCTCCCTGTAACGCCGATTTTCATCTTCCTTTAGCCTCCCGGTATGCTGCATAAAAGCAGCACAGACAGCCCTTACAGGCCGTCTGTGCGGATCTTTATAGAAGTAATTCCGGTTATCTGCGGTCTTGCGGTCCGCCTACGGAAACCGTCGTATCGGTATCCAACCCGTAAGCCGTGTGCAAGGTTTGGATCACCTCGTTCAGACGGCTGTTGGGGATGACACAGCTTACCTTGATCTCGGAGGTGCTGACCATGTTGATGCTGATGCCCAGCTCCGAAATGGCCTCGAACATCTTGGCGGCTACGCCCGGATTGCTGACCATACCTGCGCCAACGATGGAAACCTTGACCAGCCCCGTTTCGGAAGTGGTTTCACGGTAACCCACGGTTTCCTTGATGGATGCGATAATGGTCATAGCCTTATCCAGATCACTGCTGCCTACGGTGAAGGAGAAATCCGCCGAGTCCTGGACACCGCTTTGGACAATAATATCCACGTCTACTTGCTGATTGGCCAGCGCGGTAAACACCTTAGCCAGCTGGCCCGGACGTTCGGGCACTCCCAGGATGCTGATGCGCGCCACATTCTTGTCATATGCAATACCACTGACTACGATTCCCTGCTCCATTGCGGCTTCCTCCTTCACAAGCGTACCTTCATTATGGTTAAAGCTGGAACGCACCACCAGGCGCACCTGGTTCAGCTTGGCGCACTCTACCGCGCGGGGATGAAGCACCGCCGCACCCAGATTGGCCAGTTCCAGCATTTCGTCGTACGAAATTTCATTGAGCTTGCGTGCGCATTTCACAATGCGGGGATCGGTGGAATAAACACCTTCCACATCCGTGTAAATTTCGCACAGGTCTGCTTTGATGGCCGCGGCGACGGCAACAGCGGTGGTATCCGAGCCGCCTCTGCCCAGGGTGGTGATTTCCCCGTCCTCGGTCATGCCCTGGAAACCTGCTACAATAACAATGCAGTCCTTCTCCAGCGCGTCCTGCACCCGTTTGGGCTCAATATGGCTGATGCGGGCTTTGCCGTGGACAGCCTCCGTATAAATCCCGGTCTGCCAGCCGGTATAAGACCGTGCCTCTTCACCGAGGCTTTGGATGGCCATAGCCAAAAGCGCCACCGATACCTGCTCGCCGGTGGTCAGGAGCATATCCATCTCTCTAGCCGGCGGGGCACCGTCGCAAATCTGCTTGGAGAGGTCAATCAGATCATCTGTTGTATCGCCCATAGCGGAAACCACAACCAGACAACGGTTCCCCTCCCGCTTCCTGTCCACGATCCGCTGGGCTACACGCCGCATGCGCTCGGGGGTACCGACGGAGCTGCCGCCGAACTTCATCACAATTACCGACAACTTCAACACTCCTTACCGTAGCTAATCCTGCAAAAGGTTTTTCCTATTATATCACCAAAACCATCCAAAAAAAATCCCCGTACAAAAAATCCCCCAAGGCACATGGTCCTTAGGGGCTGTCTTCCCTTTTGCTTCACATTGCCGCCGTAGACGCCAAACAGACCGGCCTGTTACGCCCGGGAAATGTACTTGCCTTCGCGGGTATCGATGAGCAGACGGTCTCCCTGGTTAATGAACAGAGGAACCTGTACGGTATGGCCGGTTTCCATTGTTGCGCTCTTGGTAGCGCCTGTTGCGGTATTGCCCTTGATGCCCGGTTCGGTTTCGGTTACTTCCAGCTCAACGCTGTTGGGCAGGTTGATGCCCAGGATGGAGCCTTGGTAGCTGATGATGTTTACCAGCATGTTTTCCTTCAGGAAGTTGCGCTCCCACTCCAATTGTTTGGCAGACAGCTCGAATTGGTCGTAGGTTTCATTGTCCATGAAGGTATATTCGGTACCGCTGTTGTACAAATATTGGGTTTCGCGGTTTTCGACGATGGCACGGCTCACCGTTTCACCTGCGCGGAAGGTCTTTTCCACCACGTTACCATTCTTCAGGTTCTTCAGCTTGGAGCGGACGAAGGCGGCGCCCTTACCGGGCTTTACGTGCTGGAACTCAATGACGGTAAACGGGTCGCCGTCGGTTTCAATAGTCAGGCCTGTCCGGAAATCGTTAACGGAAATCATGCAATACTTCCTCCCAGTGGAAAAGTCATCTCTTTATTATAGTCTAAATTTAAGCGGCTCACAATATCAAAAGTTCTTTGGTGGAATGGGTCAGGACTTTAACCCCAGTTTCGGTAAAGACCAGGTCATCTTCAATCCGTACGCCGCCGATACCCGGCAGGTAAATACCCGGCTCCACGGTTACCGTCATGCCCGGCTCGAAGACTACGTCGCAGCTGGGGGACAGCCGCGGGTTCTCGTGGATTTCCAGCCCCAGGCTGTGGCCTGTGCCATGCCCGAAGTTCCCGCCGTAGCCGGCCTTGGCAATAATATCACGGGCGATGGCGTCACCTTCCCGGCCCGTCATACCAGGCTTCAGACCGGCGATGCACGCAAGCTGTGCTTCCAGCACAATCCCGTAAATTTCTTTGAGCTTGTCACTTGGGGTTCCCAGGGATACAGTCCGTGTAATATCGGAGCAATAGCCGTTCAGCAGGGCGCCGTAATCCATCTTGACGAATTCGTTCATCCCCAGGATCCGGTCGCTGGCTACCCCATGGGGAAGCGCGGAACGTTCACCGGAGGCCACAATGGTATCGAAGGAGGAGGAGGTTGCGCCGTTCTTGCGCATGAAGAACTCCATCTCCAATGCGATATCCCGTTCGGATACGCCGGGTTTGAGATAGCTCAGGATATGAGTGAAGGTTTTATCCGCCAGATCGGCGGCATCCTGCATTACTGCAATTTCATCCTCATCCTTGTACATCCGCAGCTTCTCCACCACCAGGGAGGTAGGTACCGCTTCAATGCCGGCCAGATCGGCCTCGTAGCTTTTGTACAAGCTGTAGCTCAGATGGTTCTGCTCCAAACCGAGCTTCTTAATGCCGAGACCGTCCAGCAGCTCCTTGACCGTCTGCATGGGTCTCACCGCATGTTCCACAATCTCATACGCGGGAGCTTGCTCCCTCGCTTGTACCATATAGCGGAAATCCGTCAGGAAGAAGGCTTTGCCCGCCGTCACCAGTACATAACCGGCTGTGCCGGTAAAGCCCGACATATAGCGCCGGTTGTAAGGATTGGTAATCAAAATGGCTTCCAGGCGGAGCCCTTCCATCGCTTTTCTCAAATTGGCCAACCGTTTCAATGACATCTCCATCTCACCCGTTTTCTCTTAAATAATGTACCATAGCGCGCAGGCCCGCTTCATAGCTGTACGGACCCAGTCCGCTGATTTGCCCAAGAACCACCGGAGCGATCACCGACGTATGCCGGAAGGCCTCCCGCTTGTGGATATTGGACAGATGCACCTCGATGACAGGCAGGGATACGGCCGCCACCGCATCGCGGATCGCATAGCTGTAATGTGTGAAGGCACCGGGATTCATCACAATCCCGTCCATCGTCCCGAAGGCCGCGTGGATGCGGTCAATCAGAGCCCCTTCATGATTGGACTGGAAAAACTCCAGCTCCACCTTGAGCTCTTCCGCACAGGCGCGGAGGGATTCCTCAATAGCCGCCAGCGACATGCTCCCGTAGACACCCGGCTCACGGACGCCCAGCATATTCAGATTCGGCCCGTGCAGAATAAGAATCCGTTTCATGGCAAAATCACCTGTCTTTGCATCTTGGTCTCTTACAGCAACGGGTACATTTTACCATAAGTTACGGATGGAGAGAAATTGAATTGTTATTTGATTGGCTCCGCCTTCATCACTATAGGTTCCCTGGAGCGTTCGTCAGTAAACTCAAACGCGATGGAATAGCCGATAAACAGCCCCCATACGGCAAACAAGCACATATCCGTTACCAGGGAGTTGACGTCCATCTGTGTAATGGGGGGAACCATGCCCGTTAACGGACCAATCAACAGGTAAAGTCCCCCCCACCAGGCCAGACCGTATATCAACCCGGGCCACGGCCCCTTCAGCTTGCGCAGCACCAGGCCGTAAAACAGCGCAGCCACCAGAGATAAGCCGATCAGGCTGGCGTAGCCCAGCAGGATCCCCTGCCAGGTGACCAGGAAATCGTGCCGGAAGAAGGGCTCCAGCATAAAGCCCGGCACCACGTCCGTATACTTCATGGCAAATTGCAGCAGCTTCAGGGCTCCCCAGATGATCCCCGCAAAAAAACCGATATATAAGGAGAACAGCCAAGGCCGCGTGGTCTTGCGGCTTTTATGTTTGGAGCGGTATTTGGCATTCACTTTCATAACCATCCGCCTTTCTCCTCCTCCGGAGGATTTTCTTGTAGTATGCGCCAGGCCGACCAGCTTAAATCAGGTGGAATTCGCTTGCTGTTTCCGCTACAATAGATACACAAGCCCATTCCTTGCGCGGCTTAACGCGTTTAGGACCAACTTCATGGAGAGAAGCAGGTGAATGCAGTGCCGCAAAAGACCATATATGGCGGACAAGCCGTCATTGAAGGCGTTATGTTCGCGGGAAAAACCGCCCACGTGACAGCCGTCCGCCGCAAAAATAATGAAATCAGCTTTTTGGAGGTGCCGCGCACCACCAAACCCTGGGTGCAGAAGCTGGGTAAAATCCCGTTCATCCGAGGCATTGTCGGACTGTTGGATTCCAGCGCCAAAGGCTCCCGGCATCTGAATTTTTCCGCTGAGGCCTATGCGGAGGATGAGGGAGGACCTGTAGAGGAGGAAAAGGAAACCCTCTTCGGTAAAATCGGCATGTTCCTTGGCGTCGCCGTCGTTGGTGTCCTGTCCTTTATCTTCGGCAAGCTGATCTTTACGGTTGTCCCCGCTGCAGTAGAGCAGCTGCTGTTCAGCGATTTGTTCGGAGGCCGCATCCTTCATAATATTATTGAAGGTGTTTTGAAAATTATTTTGCTGCTGGCATATATTTATATTATCTCCCTGACTCCCATCATCAAGCGGTTGTTCCAGTACCACGGTGCGGAGCATAAGGTGATCAGCGCATACGAAGCCGGGGTAGAGCTCACCGTAGAGAATGTGCAGAAATTCAACACTCTGCATTACCGCTGCGGCAGCAGCTTCCTGGTTATGACCGTTCTGATCGGCGTGATTGTGTATTCCTTCTTCCATTACGACGGCTTCTGGGAGCGCATTATCCAGCGGGTCGCCCTTTTGCCTGTGGTCACCATGCTGGCGTATGAATTTCTGAAGCTGACCAATTCCCTCCGGGATACGCCGGTGCTTCGTTTCCTCGGATACCCGGGATTGTGGCTTCAATATTTGACCACCAAGGAGCCCACCGATGATCAGGTGGAGGTATCCATCGCCTCCTTCAACCGGGTGCGTGAGCTGGACAGCCAACTGGCCCCCGCTCCGGGTCAAGCAGCTTCCTAAACTAGAAGAACAAGCAGCCATACCTAGCTTATGTTTACGATGCAGGCTTTCCGGAGGAAAGCCCTTAGCTTATGCTTACGATGCAGGCTTTCCTCCGGAAAGCCCTTAGGAGGGGAAGTTATGAATATGTACAGACGGTTGTCCCTGCCGGATTACATCATCTATGGCTTGCTGGTAGTGGGAATCCTCTACCGCTTTCTGGTGAATCCCGGCCCCCTTTTGATTCCGCTCCTGGTGTTCGGTGTCATTTTCCTTCTGTACAAATTCCCTCCCAACCGGCTGCAGAAACAAGGCAGGCCTGTCCAACACAGGACCAGGACGGCGGAGCGCAAGAAATACGAGGAACGGGAACGCCGCAAGGCTCACTTCCGGGTGATTCCGGGAAGCAAGCCGGACTCCGATGAGGAGCCGCCTAAATATCACTAAGCATCGCAGCAAAAGCCGCCCCCGGGGCGGCTTTTTTACTTTAGCCGGCTGTATCCCGGCTTTATATGGCTCCCGGGTGAAATCAGCCAGACTTCAGCAGGAGTTTTTCTCATATTCGCGGGATGTTATAGACATACTATATCTTACAAATTCTTACTTCCCGCGAAGGAGCCTTCTCCATGAAACCATCCTGCAGCCCTTTGTCTGCCGCATTGTGGTCTGCGGCTATTCCCGGCTTCGGCCAATTCTGCAACCGCTCCTACATAAAGGCTGTTACGTTGATTGTTTTGGAATTCCTAGTTAACATTTATTCCCATTTGAATCAGGCAATTTTCTATTCCTGGCTTTGGGATATCCCCAGTGCCCAGCGCTGCCTAAATTACGAATGGCTCCTGTTTTACCCGTGTATGTATGTTTTCGCGGTTTATGATGCGTATCATGAATGCAGTATGCGTATACAGAAGCCCCATTCCCCTTATTTATACATTCCCTTCGCCGGAACCAGCTTCGTGGGCACTGTGTTGGTGATTTGGAGCTCCGGACAGCGGCCTTTCTTCGGATTGGATAAGCTGGGTCCGATTTTTGCAGGAGTGATTGTGATTCTGGTGGGCATCTGTCTCGGAGGATGGACGGTAAACCGCTTTTTTCCGCAAGGGCCTAACCCTTAACTCCGGCAGCTTCAAACCAAAATTTTGGGCGCGTACATTTCGCATTTTTTCTGATAAACCGCCAAGGACCACCGGTCAAAATATTTGGATGCGGCGCGGACCCCGGATTGGAACAGCTCATCGCTTTTTTCATTGGATATATTAAATTGCGTGGTCTGGACACCCATGGTAGGGATTTTTACGGTACGGAACTGATTGAACTCTTCAATGTACCGCTCATCATGGGCATCCATCATGGTGCCGAACAGCGCCTGGAACATGCTGATGGGGCCTTTGATATCCCGCGGCTCATGATCCGTTTGTCCCACCAGCTGGTAGCCGATGACGGGAATCTTCTTGTCCTGGCCCTTGGCCTCTTCCTTATCAAACAGCCACAACGGAAAATTGCTCAGAATCCCCCCATCCACCACATACACGAATTGCTTCCGGAACGCCTCCCCCTTCCGGGCTCCGGGGCGTTTGCGCAGCATCACCGGATCGAAGAAATAAGGAATGCTGGTGCTCATGCGGATCGCTTTGGCAATGGAGAATTTTTTGGGATCGATGCCATATTGGCCGATATCCTCCGGAAGCACCATGAGCTTTCCCTGGCTGATATCCGATGCGATGATGCGCAGCCGGTTTGGCTCCAGATCGCCGAAAACCCGGATATTCTTGGCTGCCAGCAGCTGCCGTACCCACTCCTCCAGGGCCTCTCCCGAATACAGCCCCTTTTTGACGAAAATCCGGACAGCCGGCCCTACCCATTGGATCTGATGAATCCACGTTTTTTTCAGAAAAGATGTAAATGGCGTTGCCTGGATAATCTCCTTTAGCTCCTGACCTGTATACCCTGCCGCCAATAACGCGGCTATGATGGAGCCCGAGGAGGTACCGGCCATATGGTGAAAGCGGAAGCCGCGCTTTTCCGTTTCCGCCACAGCTCCGGCCAATCCGATGGCTTTGACGCCGCCCCCCTGGAATACCGCATTAATTCTCATGCCTGCCACCCCTTCTCTTTCTTCCAATTCCCCACTCCAGATGTATATGAAGGAAAGAGGCGGTCACAGGCTTGCCCAAACAAAAAAACCTGGCCTCCGCCAGGTTCTCTGCTCATTATCCGGTTTTATATAGCGGAAGCAACCGCCCAAGTCTTAATTCGGCTCCGTCTCCAGCTCCGTACGGAGCTCGCGGAGCGACTCCAGACGGGAGGGCTCCCGGGTGAAGTATTCCAATAATGTCCCGATGCAGGCAATGGAGTCGGCGCTCAGGTGATGCTCGATGCCCTCCACATCCCGGTAAATATTCTCTTCTTGCACCCCTATGATTTGCAAAAATTCCTCCAGCAGCTTGTGCCGGTCCAATAACCGCTTGCCCAGCTTTTTGCCCTTAGAGGTTAGAATCAAACCCCGATATTTTTCATAAACCAGATAGTTGTCCTTATCCAGCTTCTGGATCATCTTCGTTACCGAAGAGGGATGTACTTCCAGTCCCTCGGCAATGTCGGATACGCGGGCATAGCCTTTTTCATCGATGAGCTTATAAATTTTCTCCAAATAATCTTCCATACTGGGAGTCGCTGCCATGAACAACACCCTCCTCCTCTTCCATTTCCCTAGGCCCAAGTGCTACCGTCCGATAAGATACCTTTGTATGATACCTGATATTGCCGAATAAAGGCAAGTCCCTTGTTCAAGGGATTTCAAGTGAAGTGTGTAATTCCCTTGACTAATTAGAACGGTTACAAATGAATAATGAATGGGGATAAAAGCAAGCCCCCAATAGGATGTTGAAAATGGAGGAGGTTTTGACGAAATGGCCACAGAGCTGCTTTCCCGTCCTGCTCCAAGCCTGCAGCCCTTTTTGCCTGAGCTGGTCTATTTCGAGCCGGGTGCCCTGGAATATCCCAAAGGCAAGCGGATCATGGAATGGGCCGAAAAAAACGGCTTGCCCATCAAAAAAACCACGTCCCACAACCGCATTACCGATTTGCCCGGAGATTCCGAGCTGGAGAAATACAAAATCGCCAAACGGACTTTGGTGGTAGGCGTACGCAAAACATTAAAATTCGATACGTCCCTGCCCTCTGCGGAATATGCCATTCCCATTGCCACGGGCTGTATGGCACACTGCCATTATTGCTACCTGCAGACCACCCTGGGGGCTAAGCCCTACATCCGGATCTATGTGAATACCGATGATATCATGGCCGCGGCGGCCAAATACATCGAGGAGCGGCAGCCGGAGATTACCCGGTTTGAAGCGGCTTGTACCTCCGATCCGGTCAGCCTGGAGCATATCTCGGGCTCCCTGCAGGAGCTGATCGAATTTATGGCGGATCAGCCCTTGGGCAGGCTGCGGTTCGTCACCAAGTTCCATCATGTAGAGCCGCTTCTGAATTTGCGCCATAACGGCAATACCCGAATCCGGTTCAGCGTCAATGCTGATTACGTAATCCGCAACTTCGAACCGAGCACCTCCGGCTTTGCCGACCGGATCGAAGCCGCAGGCAAAATCGCCCGGGCCGGTTATCCGCTTGGTTTTATTATTGCCCCGATTATTTGGCATGAGGGCTGGGAGCAAGGGTATGGCGAGTTGATGGAGAAGCTGAAGCAATCCCTGCCGGCGGATGCGGAAACAAAAAACGCTCTTACCTTCGAAATGATCCAGCACCGGTTTACCAAAACGGCCAAACGGGTCATTCTGGAGCGTTACCCCAAAACTAAGCTGGAGATGGACGAGGCCAAACGGAAGTATAAATGGGGCAGATGGGGCCAGGGCAAGTATGTATATCCGGATGAACAGGCTGAGGCCTTACGAATCTTCTTAACGGAACAAATTTTCGAGAAATTCCCTCAGGCGAAAATCGAGTATTTTACGTAATTGACGAAAGCCTTGTGTCAGAACTGCAGCCAGCCGGGAGTGTGGCTGTTGAACCAGATGGTAATCTGCGTGAGCTTACCCGTATACAGCAGGACAGCGACCAGCACCATCACCGCCCCTCCCGTTTTCATCAGCACGTTGGAATACCGCAGAATCCGTCTGGCCGAGCCCAGAAATAACGCCAGCCCGACGAAGGGGACCGCGAAGCCGGCAGAATAAGCGGCAATCAAAGGCAGCCAGGAGCCGTCCTCTGTCAGGGACAATGCCAGAATGGCGGATAGGATCGGCCCCACACAAGGAGACCAGCCCGCGGCAAACCCGACCCCGATAACAAAAGAGCCGGCAAAGCCGGCAGGTTTAGCAGAAACCTGCCATTTTTTCTCTTTCATTAGAAACTGGGGCTGGAAAACCCCCAGCATAAACAAACCCATCACCAGAATCAGGATGGCGGACAGCTGGCTGATCAGCTCACGGTAATCCACAAACACCGCGGACAGCCGGCCTGCCCCCCAGGCCATGGTGAAGAAAATCACCGAAAATCCCACGGAAAAGCAAACGGCATGAAGCACCACCCTGGCCCGTACCGTTCCGGAGGTTTCTCCGGTTTTCAGCTGGCTGACAGAAATCCCCGTCATATAAGACAGGTAGGAAGGATACAAAGGCAAACAGCACGGCGAAATGAAGGACGCAACTCCTGCAAGCAAAGCCATCCAAACCGTCACATTCACCGGTTTACCCCTCCTCTTGTAGCCGTTCTCATGACCCTAAACGGTTTTGAACCCCTTGCGGACCAGAAGTGTAATCATCAGCATGGCGATAAGCAGCAGCACGATAGAAGCGCCTGGCGCATAATTGCCTACACCGGCGAGACTTAATCCCCCCAGCACCCCCACCTCCGAATACAGCAAAGCCGTCCATACAGCGCTGCGGAAGCTTTTGGCCACCAGCAGGCTGCAGGCTACCGGAATGGTGAGTAGCGCGGATACCAGAAGCGCGCCTACAATCTTAATCGCTACGCTGATGACCAGAGCGGTCAGCATGGTAATGACAATGTTGTACAAACGGACGGGCAACCCGCTGATCCCCGCGGCATCCTCATCAAAGGCCATCAAAAACACTTCTTTATGATTCAGTACCATAAACACGACCACCAAAAGCGTAACCCCGGCAATCAACCACAAATCCTTGTTATCCAGCGTTAAGATGCTGCCGAACATGTAGCTGGTTACATTCACATTGAAATTCCGGCCCATTGTAAAAAGAAAGGCAGCCAAAGCCGCGCCGCCGGACATGATGATGGCAATCGATAGCTCCGCATAGGTTTTATAGGTCCGACGCAGCTTCTCAATGGCAAAGCAGGCCAATAAAGCAAAAACGAGGCCCATGGCCACCGGGTACACA
>JAEWMH010000228.1 GCA_023393235.1 Bacillota bacterium
GTCCAAATCATCCCTGTGAGCAGGAAATAAGGTGGCTCATATTCATTACGTTCTCCACCCGGCTGTTTATGGGAAAATAAGCCGTCTGATATTCATTAGAATGGGCGACTCGGCTCGGCGCGAAGCTACAGTGGCACGGCGGAACGTCCGCGCGGCAGGCTTAGGGCACCGCCAGCGCCTGCTTCACCGCGGCACGCAGCGCCCCGATGTCCGGGGACGCCGCGACAGGCGTGTCCGCCAGCTGCCGCGAGGCCTTCAGGGCCAACACCCGCGCGACGCTTTCGTCTACCCGGTCCCAGGTCAGTCTGCCGTCGGCCAGGGCCTCCTTTAATCCCTGCGCCGCCTCCTGCACCTGGCTGTAGCCATGGGCGACCAGCACCAGGTCGCAGCCCGCCAACACCGCCCGGACGGCAGCGTCCTTCAGCGGGTAATGCTTGGCAATGGCGCCCATGGTCATGTCATCGGTGATAACAACGCCGCTGTAGCCGATTTTCTCCCGGAGCAGCCCGGTAATAATGGCCGGCGATAGGGTGGCCGGATAATCCGGGTCCAGCCGGGGCAGCAGAATATGCGCCGCCATGACGGCTTCCGCTCCGGCTTCTGCGGCGGCACGGAAGGGCTGCAGCTCCAGCTTTTCCAGCTCCGCCAGGGATTTATTCACCACCGGCAGCTCCAGGTGGGAATCGGTGGAAGTGTCCCCATGCCCGGGGAAATGCTTGACCACAGGGATTACGCCGCTCTCCCGCAGGCCCTTCATAGCGGCCAGCCCGTAGAGCTTAACGGTTTTGGCGTCAGAGCCGTAGGAGCGGGGGCCGATCACAGGGTTGGCGGGATTGCTGTTGATATCCAGAACCGGGGCATAGTCCAGATTAAAGCCGAAGGCCTTAAGCTCCTGCCCCACGGCCTTGCCCAGCGCTCTTGCCCGCTCCGGCGAGCCTCCGGCGGCAAGGTCCCGGTTGGCAGGCAGCTCAATATCGACGGGCAGCCGGCTTACCTTGCCGCCCTCCTGGTCTACACTGAGCAGCAGTGGAATGCCGGAGGGACGGTTGAATTCCTTCAGCCGGTTCAACAGGGTGACAGTTTGCCCGGCATCCGTCATGTTGGGTTTATATAGAATGAAGCCGGCCACATGGGTTCCCGTAACTAAACGACGGGCATCCTCTCCGGCTTCCGTCCCGTCCAATCCGGCGATCAATAGCTGCCCCAGCTTCTCATCCGGGGTCATGCTTTTCAGCCTGTCCTGAAGGGCACTGCTTGAGCTTCCGGTGGCGGCAGCCGGAGTCCCTGGTTTGACTGGTGATGCAGTGGCCCGTACAACAGACGAAGCCGAGGGGGCAGGCGTTACGGCGGACATGGAAGCGGTGGCCATAGGAGGGGGAGCGGCAGGGGAGGGGGCGGCCTTATCCTTGCCGCAGCCTGTGGCCAGCACCGGCAGCAGGAAACAGGCGGCCAGCGCCAACGGGAGTACGTGGCGGTTCTTTCGGTCCTGCATGGCAAACTCCTCCTTCAGGGTTTATTCCTATTACCACTATCTCCCGGCAACAGCGGGGAGATACCTCTATTCTTTACCCGCAAACCAAACACCCGCCCGAGTTTTCTCGGACGGGTGGACATATCCCGAATGTGTGTTTAGACAGGGAAGAGGTGGTGCCTTCCGGGAAGTAATTAGGCCAGGGTTTTGTCGCCGGGCTTCCAGTTGGCCGGGCACAGTCCGCCGGCTTGCAGAGCTTGGAGCACACGCAGGGTTTCGTCCACGCTGCGGCCCACGTTCAGGTCGGTGACCACTTGGTAGCGCAGGATACCTTCCGGATCGATGATGAACAGACCGCGGTTAGCGGCGCCCAGCTCCTCATCCAATACGCCGTAAGCGCGGGCGGTCACCTTGGTGAAGTCCGCAGCCAGCGGATACTTGATGTCGCCGATGCCCTTGGCGTCGCGGGGGGTATTGATCCAGGCGCGGTGGGTGTGGACGCTGTCGGTGGAGATGCCCACGATGTCGCAGTCCAGATCCAGGAACTCCTCGTAAGCATCGCTCAGGGAGATGATTTCAGTCGGGCATACGAAGGTGAAGTCGAAGGGCCAGAAGAACACAACCAGCCATTTGCCTTTATAGTCTTCCAGAGCTACGCGCTCCTCCAGGGTTTCCAGGTTTTTGGTGGACAGCAGGTTAAAGGAAGGGGCGGGTTTGCCCACTTTTACAACGGCGGTTTCGACAACTTGACTCATGAATGATTTCCTCCTCGAAATGTTGGTTTGTCTATTTTGTACAGGGACTTTTTATGCCAAAGCGGCGATGGCTTTTTTGATCCGGGTCGGGTTAAGGCCCAGGATGGTGGTTTCACCGATTACGGTTACAGGCACGGAGCTCATGCCCAGATCCTGCAGCTCCTTGGCATATACTTCGCTTTCGTCGATATTGCGCTCTTCGAACTCCACATTTTGCTCATTCAGGTAGGCCTTGAGCTGCTTGCAGAAGGTGCAGTGGGTGCTGGAATAAACAACGGCTTTTGCGGACATATCAAATCGCTCCTTATAGGGTTATTTGTATTGGGGAATCAGATTGGCACGGCGGTTGATGAACTTATCCACGGCCATGGCGGCGATGGCACCATCTGCAGCGGCCACTACGGCCTGCTTCACGGGAGTGCGGCGGACCTCGCCGGCCCCGAATACGCCGGGAACAGGAGATTGCATGAGAGCGTCCAGCTCCATGAAGCCCGCTTCATCCAGAGGCACCTGCCCTAACAGGAAGTCGGTGCCGGGTTTGCTGCCGGACAGGAAGACGAACACGCCGTCCACCTCCAGCAGCTGCTCTTCCCCGGAGGCGGTTTTGAGCTTCACACCGCTGACCTTGCTGTCGCCGAGGATTTCCATGGGGCGGGTTTTGGGCATATACACGGTGTTCTCCAGCTCCGGGAACCCGTCCACACCCTGAAGGTCCGGCCGTGGCACGATGAAGTGGATTTTGGAGGCAAATTTGGTCAAAGCCATTGCTTCCTCCACCGCTTCCTCGGAATCCCCGATCACCGCTACCTCCTTGCCCCGGAAAAAGGCTCCGTCACAGGTGGCGCATGTGCTCACACCGCGTCCCAGAAGCTTTTCCTCCCCGGGAAGCATCCGGTTGCGGCCTTTGGAGCCGGTGGCTACAATGACGGCCTTGGACTGGTACATGCCTTCGGCAGTAAAGATGGTTTTGGTTTCACCCTCCAGATCCACAGCTGTAATCGAGGTGGTTTCGAAGGTGGCGCCGAAGCTTTTGGCCTGATCCCGAATGGTATCCAAAAGCTCCTTGCCGCTTATTTCGCCCGTTACACCGGGATAGTTGGCAATTTTGTGGGTCAGTGCCAGGGCGCCTGCTCCGGGAGCCTTATCCAGCACCAGGGTGGAAAGATTGGCGCGTGCGGTGTAGATGGCCGCTGTTGCTCCGGCAGGACCGCCGCCGATGATAATCACGTCATACATACGATTCAAGCCTCCTTGTAAGTTCCATCAGGTAACATTTATTTCTAATTAATAATTAGACTAAATATAACTTATGGATACATTTTAACAAGCCTATCCGGAATCTGCATGAAGGTTTGATGAAGAAAAAGTGAACAAATGATGACGCAATTTAGAGGGTTTCCTCTACAGCCCGGTAGCCGATGCCGCGGACGGTTCCTACGTAAGAGGGGTTCTTGGGATCATCGCCCAGCTTCTGACGCAGGGAACGGACGTGGACATCCACAATATTGCTTCCGCCGAAATATCCCTCTCCCCATACCCGGTCCAACAGCTCCTGACGGGACAGCACCTTGCCGGAGCCCTCCAGAATGACCCGCAGCAGGTCAAATTCCGTCCGGGTCAGCTCTACGCGGTGTGTACCGCGCTGCACAATATACCGGTTCAAGTCCAGCAGCAGATCCTTTAATAGAAGGACACCCTCCTGTTGAAGGGGCGGGACTGTTTTAGACACTTTCGGCGCCTGCGCCATTTGGGCTTTGATTGTGGATAAGGCTCCGCCTAACGAAGAGGGCCATGCCAAAGAAGCAGCCGAAACCAGTCTGAGCGATGCCCCGGAAACAGGGGGAACCAACTGCAGCAATCTGGTGCCGTACAGCTCCAGGTTAGCAATTCCTTCAAGGCCCGGAGCATGGTCCTGCCGGGTGAAGTCCAGGATCAAGAGATCCGGCTTAAGCTGGACAAGCAAGGAATAATCGGCATGGTGGAATACCATTACATCGTAACAGGCCGCCGCCAGCTCCCGTACCAGCTCATGAAGCGTTCCCGGTACCGGGCTGACGATAACAATCCGGTTGGTCACGCTGCAATAGGCCTCCTCCGGGTCTACACCCGGCGGGAGAAACCGTCTGATTTCGTCCATTTCCTCCGCTGTCAGCTTGTTTGTGCCCTGCATGAGGCGCACACTCCTTTCAGCAATAGCTGGTCCTGATCCAGGAGATACCCGGTTTCCCTGGCTACCTCCTCAGCCCATTCATTGGGAATGGGAGCGAACACCTCGTCCACCTTACCGCAAACGGTACATTGGATATGGTGGTGGTGCTCCGTCCGGGCATCGTAGCGGCAGGCTTCCCCTATACGCAACTCCTGGATCTGGCCGGTTTCAGTCAAATATTTTAATGTATTGTATACCGTTCCGTAAGCGAATTGGAAGCCTCTCTCCCGCAGACGGTCCATGATCTCCGCTGCGGTGGGATGGTCTGGTGAGGCGCATATGACATCCAGAATGGCTTTCCGCTGTGGCGTTAAGAGACCCTTTGGTTTCACGGCACAGACCCCCTGGCATTTATTAATTAGAATAAGTCTAATTATAAAACCTCTTTAAGGAATCTGCAACTTTCAGGCGAAAAACAGCAGGAACCAGGCAGTACATAACCGAACCAGGATACCCGCGCAACGGAATAAGCAGCTATCCTTTATTATCCTATAATTGTTTACACCCTTCAAATAAATGAAAGTGACAAACCGCATACATAGTGTAGAGGGCGAACCGTCCGCAAAACGGTGGCGAAGGTTAGCTAACATCCGCATGTCTCCAGTGGTATTGGTCCGCAGTTTGTCGTTGCCTGTCATTACGTGCTGTCCGACCTTAGGTTTCTGCGCGGCTCGGTTTTTTTAAGGACGGAGGATCCGCTATTTTGCGATTGGATAGCCTTTTCAACTTCTTATGGACTCACGATTCGTTATTTCCCATTATGGGGACCAAAACTGAGGGTTTGGTGTCAAATAAGCGCCGCTCAGTCCGCAAGATAGCAAAAGGTCCCTTTTTGAGCAAAATAACGAATCCTGAGTCCGTAAGGATGGCGGGAGGAAGGCGCGGCATGAAGAGAGATGGAGGTGCTGCTTATGGAGAGCGGGTGCGGCATAAAGAGAGACGGAGGTCCTGGTGGGGAGAGCGTGTGCGGCATAAAGAGAGGTTGTGAAAAAAGGGAAGGGGTGTAGGTGACAGGAACCGGAGCCGGAGACCGGAGGCAGGAGACTGGAAGCCGGATACCGCAGACCGGAAACCGGCAGGTGTCCCAGAGGAACGAGGCGAAAGGTGCATAGACGGGACTCCAGCCATCCGTACCGGCCCGCTAAGGAGCCAAAAGCCCCGTCGATCCGGAAAAATCCCGCGAAGACATCAAAAAACCCGGCGACCGCCCGCCGGGTGACATAAGCAAAAAAAATAGGTTGCATCACAAAATACACAGTGCTATAATCAATAACGATCTGTCGATTTCTTGATTTTCGCATATTAAGACCAATTTTAATTTCCTTCTACACTATTATTGTATCAAGTTCATTTCGGGTTGTCAAGGGGTTTGATCTCTACCTTCTGAAGGGAGCGTGGCGAAACGATGATGAAGCCGGAGGATTGGAAACAGGAGCAAGCGTATCTGGAGCGGGTGAAGGGGATGCTGCAGGAGGGCATCCGACAGTTGGAGCCCGAAGTAGAAAGGCTGGGGGGCCAGGCTACGGAAATCCGCAGGCGGTTCTGGGAGGAAGTAACGGTGAACACGGCTTCGGATGAGGATTTCGAAGAGACGTTTCACAGCATCAGGCAGCAGGAGGCGCTGTTGTCTGAACGTGAGCGCAGTTACCGGGTCCGGTTGCGCCAATGGAAAAACATGAACCGGCTATTGGCCTCTCCTTATTTCGGCCGGATCGATTTCCGCGAGGATGGCGAAAGCTCCACCGAGCAGATCTACATCGGAGTCTCTTCTTTTGGGGATGAGGACGGTTTGACCTTCCTGGTCTATGACTGGCGTACACCCATTGCCGGAATGTATTACGATTATTCCCCCGGCAAAGCCTCCTTCCATGCACCCGGCGGAGAGATTACCGGGGCCATCCAGCTGAAGCGCCAGTATCAGATTGCAAACGGTCAATTGGAGAATGTGTTCGATACCAGCCTGACCATCGGCGATGAGCTCCTGCAGCAGGTGCTGGGCAAAGGGGCGGATTCCCAGATGCGGAGTATTGTGGCGACCATCCAGAAGGAGCAAAACGCCATCATCCGCGACGATACCAGCCGTATGGTGCTGGTGGACGGAGTGGCCGGCAGCGGCAAAACCTCAGCCGCCCTGCAGCGGGTGGCGTATCTGCTGTACAAACACCGGGAGCGGCTGAAGGCCGACCAGATTGTCCTGTTTTCCCCGAACCCCGTCTTCAACAGCTATGTCGCGGCGGTCCTGCCCGAGCTGGGTGAGGAGAATATGCAGCAGGCGACTTTTCAGGAGTATCTGGAGCAGGCTTTACGGGCGGAGTGGTCCTTGGAGGACCCTTTTGACCAGATCGAATATGTCTTGACGATATCGGGTACGGCAGGCTACGTGGCCCGGGTGGAAGGGATGGCGTACAAAGCCTCGGCGGAATTCCTGCAGGCGCTCCATCACTATGGGCAGTGGCTGAACCGGGAGGGTATGCAATTCAACAGCATCATTTTCCGCGGCCGTGAGCTGATTACGGAGGAAGAGATGCGGGTGCAATTCTACAGCTATGATCCGGTGGTCCGCCTGCCCAACCGGGTAGAGCTGCTTCTGGAGTGGCTGCTGCGCCGGTTAACCGATCTGGAGCGGGAGGAACGGGAAGAGGCCTGGGTAGGCGAGGAATTAAACTATCTGGACAAGGAAGAGTATGCCGAAGCCTTCGGGAAGCTGCACCGGGCTCAGGGAGTATTCGAGTTTGCCGAACGGTATGAGGCTGTCCATGAGAAGCAGCAGAATATTACCTGGGGCAAGGAGGATGATTTCGACTTCGCCGAGCGGGAGGAGGATATCCTCCGGCAGGTGGTGGTGAAGGAGAATTTCAAGCCGCTGCGCAAAAGTGTCAAACGGATTTCGTTCATCAATACCCGCGCATTATATGCCCAGTTGTTCCAAGGGGGAGAAATGTTCTCCCGTATGACCGGCGGAGGCGAATTCCCTGCAGCATGGGAGGAAATTTGCGTGCTGACCAAGGAGCAGTTGGACCGGCAGCAGCTGTTTTATGAGGATGCCACACCATTTTTGTATGTAAAGGAGCTGGTGGAGGGGGTCAGAACCAATACGGAAGTCCGGCATGTGTTTGTGGATGAAGGTCAGGACTATTCGGTGTTCCAGTATGAGTTTCTTATGAAGCTGTTCCCCAGGGCGCGCATGACGGTGCTGGGTGATTCCAGCCAGGCTATCTTCACACAGGCCTCCGAGCTGCGCGGAACAGACTCCCCTTTGGTGAAGCTCTTCGGTGAAGCCGATACCCGGCTGTTCCGCTTGGCGAAAAGCTACCGCTCCACCCGGGAGATTGCCGAGTTCACCAAATCGCTTTTGCCCGGAGGCAAGGAAATCGAAACCTTCCATAGAAGCGGTGAAAAGCCGGTGTTAACCCGGGTGGAGAGCAAGGAGCAGCTGGGTGAAGTAATTCGCAGGGATTTGGAAATGCTTCAGGCCCAGGGTTATGTCTCCGCTGCCGTGATCACCAAAACAGCTGCCGAAAGCGAGGAAGCTTACAAGCTGCTAACGGAACAAGGCCTGGCGGATGTCAAGCTTGTAACGAAGCGTTCCGCCGAGTTCGGTAAGGGTATCCTGGTGATTCCCGCTTATCTGGCCAAAGGGGTGGAGTTCGATGCCGTTCTTCTATTCGACGCCTCCGCGGAGGTATACCGGCAGGAAAACCAGCGCAAGCTTTTTTATACGGCTTGTACCCGGGCCATGCACCGGCTGATGCTTTATTCCACAGGGGACTGGACGTCGTTCCTGCTGGAGACGGACCCTTCTCTTTATGAAATAGGGTCATAAATTTATAAGAATTTGTTCCGTTTCTTTTCACTTTAAAATCGTGTAAGATAGTTAGGTGGCTAACTGTTTGACGACTAACTAATTACCCGATTGTACGCGAAAGCCAGGGAGGTGGGATGGAATCTTGTTTCATACAGAGACAAATTCCTTGTATCAGTTGTTCAACCAAGTGATCCGGCTTCATTTCCAACGGGTTCACTCCACCTTGGAGCCTCTTGGGCTCTATCCGGGCCAACCTCCGGTTTTGTTCGTTCTGGCCCATAAGGGCGGATTGAAGCAGCGGGAGCTTGCCGACAAGCTGCATATCCAGCCGGCTACGCTGACGGTTATGCTTAAGCGGATGGAGGCCAGCGGCTATATCACCCGCCGTCCCGATCCAATGGACCTGCGGGTGTCGCGGGTTTTTCTGACCGATGAGGGGAAGGAGCTTTGCCTTCAGGTGAGGAAAGCTTTTGCCAATATGGAGCAAGAGTATTTCGGTGCATTGACCTCCGAGGACAAGGAGAAAATGAGGGAGGGATTAACCCTTGTGCGCGACCGCCTGCTGAAGGATGGCGGGGAAGAGGTTGGCGGCAAGCCATTCGATTGTGAGTAGGCGGCATAACTATGCCTGGAGTCTGACTGACTTATTGGATTAAACCACTCTGTCGGTCAGACTCATAGATAGACGTAACTACAGGATAATTGGAGATGATGAGACTGTGCTGAAGCTGTTCCGTTATTTGAAGCCTTACAGCTGGCTGCTTGTAGTCACTGTAGCGCTTCTGTTCCTCCAGTCCCTGTCCGATTTGTATCTGCCGACACTGATGTCGGACATTGTGGACAAGGGCATTGTTCAAAAAGATACCGGTTATATCTGGTCCACCGGCGGCTGGATGCTTCTCATCGCCTTTGGGGGCACCATCTGCTCCGTGATCGCCATGTATCTCTCCTCGCGGATCGCCATCGGCTATGGCCGGGACCTGCGGGGCAAGGTGTTCCATCACGTGGGTAAATTCACTCTGCGGGAATTCGACTCTGTCGGGACTGCCTCCCTGATTACACGGACCACCAACGACGTGCAGCAGATGCAGCAGGTGCTGATCATGATGCTGCGGATGATGATTTCCGCCCCTATCATGGGGATCGGCGGTCTGATTATGGCCTACAACCGGGACCATGTTCTGACGTGGATTCTGGCCATTTCGCTGCCGGTGATGGGCTTGACCATCTGGTTTATTGCTTCCAAGGGTATGCCTTATTTCAAAATTATGCAGAAGCGCATCGACAAGCTGAACCTGGTGCTGCGGGAGTTCCTGGTAGGCATCCGCGTTGTCCGGGCCTTTAACCGCGACGAGCATGAAACCGAACGTTTCACCAGCGCCAACTGGGAGCTGACGGATACCGGCATCCGGGTCAATAAGTTGATGGCGTTTTTTATGCCGGCGATGATGCTGATTATGAACTTTACCGTTATTGCCGTAACGTGGTTTGCCGCCAAGCGGATTGATATCGGCGAGATGCTGGTGGGCGACATGATGGCTTTCGTCCAATACGTGTTCCAAATTATGTTCTCCTTCCTTATGGCTTCCTTCATGTTCGTTATGATCCCGCGGGCACAGGCATCTGCCGTGCGTATTAATGAAGTGCTGGCCATGGAGCCGGAGTTCGACGATCCTGCCTCTCCCAAAACCGCCAAGGGCCAAAAAGGATATGTGGAGTTTACGGACGTGTCGTTCCGTTATCCGGGAGCCGAGCAGGCTGTGCTCTCCGGTATCTCCTTCAAGGCGGAGCCCGGCGAGGTAACAGCGATTATCGGGGGCACCGGCTCAGGCAAATCCACTCTTATTCAGCTGATCCCGCGTTTCTACGATGTGGAGAACGGGCATGTGCTGGTGGACGGGGTGGATGTCCGGGAGATGACCCAGGAAACCCTGCGGCAGAAGATCGGATTTGTTCCCCAGAAGGCAGTGCTGTTCACCGGTACGGCCGCGGACAATATCCGCTTCGGCAAGGAGGATGCCACCGACGAGGAAATCCGCCATGCCGCCGCTACCGCCCAAGCCCTGGATTTCATCCAGAAGATGGAGCAGGGCTTCGACTCCGTGATTTCCCAAGGGGGCAGCAATCTGTCAGGCGGCCAAAAGCAGCGTCTGTCCATCGCCCGCGCTCTTGTCCGGAAGCCGGAAATCTATATCTTCGACGACAGCTTCTCCGCCTTGGATTATAAGACGGACGCCCGTCTGCGGGCCGCTCTGCGTAGTGAAACCGGGGAAGCCACTGTCCTGATCGTGGCCCAACGGGTCAGCACCGTGGTGGATGCGGACCGGATTATTGTGCTGGAGGACGGACGTATCGCAGGTATGGGTACGCACAAGGAGCTGCTTACCACCTGCGGCGTTTACCGCGAAATTGTGGCGTCCCAGCTTTCCGAGGAGGAGATTGCATGAGTGAACGTGATAAGAACCAGCCAAAACGCGGCCACGGTCCGGGCGGCGGTCCAGGCGGCCCCGGCGGCTTCGGCCGTCCGGTAGAGAAGGCCAAGGACGCCAAGGGCACCTTCAAGCGTTTGGTTCAATATATGTCCCCGTACCGGGGCAAGCTGCTGGCGATTTTCCTGGTGGCCATTCTGTCCACGGTATTCTCCATCGTCAGCCCGAAGATTATGGGGAAAGCCACCACCAAGCTGTTCGAGGGTGTCATGGCCAAGTTTGTGGCCAAGGTGCCCGGTGCGGCCATTGATTTCGATTATATCGCCCGGATTTGCTTGATATTGATCGGTCTGTATGTGCTAAGCGCCTTTTTCACGTATATTACCCAATTCATTATGGCGGATGTGGCCCAGAAGGCCATGTATGATCTCCGCCAGAAGGTAAAGGATAAGCTTACCCGGCTGCCGCTGAGCTATTACGATGCCCGGAAGCACGGCGAAATTCTGAGCCGTGTGACCAACGATATCGATACCATCAGCACGACGCTCCAGCAAAGCTTGACCCAGCTGATTACCTCTGTGGTTACCATCATCGGGATTCTGGTCATGATGCTGACCATCAGCCCGGTGATGACCCTGATTGCATTGGTGACGCTGCCCCTCAGCGCCGTCATTACCCAAGTCATCGCCAAACGGTCTCAGGGCCATTTTATTGCCCAGGCCCGGTCCTTGGGTGAGCTGAACGGTCACATTGAGGAAATGTATACAGGGCATAAAATCGTCAAGGCCTTCGGCCGCGAGGAATCCTCAGCCCAAAAGTTCGAAGAGATCAATGAAAAGCTGTATGAGGCCGGGTATAAGGCCAACTTTGTCTCCGGTATTATTATGCCTGTGCTGAACTTCGTCAACAACGTGGGTTATGTGCTGATCTGCGTGGTGGGCGGTCTGTTCGTCGCACGGGACCGGATGAACATCGGTGATGTGCAGGCGTTTATCTCCTACATGCGGCAGTTCACCCAGCCCATTGTACAAACAGCCAATATCGCCAACGTGCTGCAGGCCACCATTGCCTCCGCGGAGCGGGTCTTCGAGATTCTCGACGAGAACGAAGAGGAGCAGGATGCGGCAACAGCCATTACCGCTACGGATTCGGTACAGGGCACGGTGCGCTTCGAGCATGTGAACTTCGGCTACAAGGCTGATGCGCCGTTGATTGAGGATATGAATATAGAGGTTAAACCCGGCCAGACGGTGGCCATTGTCGGTCCTACCGGCGCCGGCAAAACCACGCTGGTCAACCTGCTGATGCGCTTCTATGAGGTAGGCGACGGCAGCATTACCATCGACGGCCGCAATATCCGTGACTGGAAGCGGGGCAGCCTGCGCAGTCTGTTCGGTATGGTGCTTCAGGATACGTGGCTGTTTAACGGCACCATCCGCGACAATATTGCATACGGACGGAAGAATGCTACGGAGGAAGAGATTATCGCGGCGGCCAAGGCGGCTCACGCGGACCGCTTCGTCCGGACATTGCCGGAAGGGTACAATACCATATTGAACGAGGATGCCTCCAATATTTCGCAGGGGCAGCGGCAGTTGTTAACCATTGCCCGGGCCATTCTGGCCGACCCGGCCATCCTAATTCTGGATGAAGCCACCAGCAGCGTGGATACGCGCACAGAGGTGTACATCCAGAAGGCCATGACCCGGCTAATGCAGGGCCGGACCAGCTTCGTCATCGCCCACCGGCTGTCTACCATCCGGGATGCGGACCTGATTCTGGTGATGAACCACGGTAAGGTGATCGAGAAGGGAACCCACCAGGAGCTCTTGGCCGCGGGAGGCTTCTACGCCGACCTGTACAACAGCCAGTTCACCACCGCCGGTGCCGGCGGCGAGGTGGAAGTGGGGTAAGTTGGGCAGTAGCTGCTCCCCCGGAGCAGCAGCTTTACGTCCTAACGGAACTTTAGTGCCCTTAGCCGGCTAAACAGGCGGGTTTGCTTCTGTAACGGAACTGAAACGCTCTTAGCGGTCGAGAAAGGCAGCCAACTGCTCCTTTTTCACCGCTAACGGCTTCTCAGTTCCGTTATTTGTTTGAAACACGTAAATTCGGGCTCTAAGCGTCGCTGAGTTCCGTTACATTTTCCACTAAGCTCCCGTTAATGTGACGCCACAATAACAAACACAAACACCGCCTGATCCAAGTTGGATTCAAGCGGTGTTTGTTTCATTATAAATAAGGCTCCGCGGCGGCCGTTAATTCTTTTGCTTCAGCCACTCCGACAGTTTGCCGGTTTCAATACCTGCCAGCAGCACAATTCCGATCCCGTGGGTATCGTTGGTTACCGCGTTCAGCTCATGCTTGTAGTAGTCCGGTGTGAAGGAATAGGAGGAGCCGCGGCACACGCCATGCACGTTCCCGAAACGGTCGAAGCCGTATTGGGTCAGGGCCAACCAGCCCCGGTCCACCGCCGTTACCGCCTTTTGCTCCAGGTCCTCCCGGACCCAGCCCAGCCGTATCCCCCGGGACAAGCCGTATACAAACATACTGGTGCAGGAGGTTTCGGCATAGGAATCGGGATGGGTCAACACCTGATGCCACAGCCCGGTTTCTCCCTGCAGGGCCATATACCCTTCGGCAAGCTCATTGTAGAAGGCCAGCAGATTCGCCCGCTCCGCGTGGGTTTCCGGCATCACCTCCAGCAGCTCCGACAGGGAGAAGAACACCCAGCCATTGCCCCGGCCCCAGGGAACATTGGTCGGTTTGTTATGCTGAAAGTCGTACACGTGTGACATAATCTTGTATTCAGGCATAAACAGATATTTCTTAAATTGAATAAATTGTCTTGCGGCGTCATCCAGATAGCGGGTATCTCCCGTCAGCTTATAATAACGGACCAAAAACGGGGTGCTCATATACAGGTCGTCGGCCCACATGGTATGTCCGCGGACGGGATTGCTGCTGAGGCGGAAGAAGGCCCCGTCCTCAAGCCGTTCCTGATTATGCTGCATGTGGTTGGCGATCTGTTCCACCACATAAGGAGTATGGGGGTCCTGCGAGTCCCGGTACGCTTCCAGCACGGCGGAGCCGAAGGAGCCGCAGTCGTCCAGCATATCCATTTCGACCAGCTGATTATCGACGGAGGGGTAGCCGTATTGCTCTGCATCCCACTTGGCATACCGGTAAATCCGGGTGCATTCCGTAATATGGCTGATGGCATAATCGAGAATTCCCCGCTTCTCCAACAGCCTGCCCGTTTGCATCAGCCCGTACAGTGTAACCCCGAGAGGATAATTCCACTTGGCGAACAGCCCGTTGTCCAGATAAGGCCGCACCCAGGTGTTGGGCTGGTCCAGCCGCCAGAAGAATGAGCTGCCCTCCTGCTCGAACAGATGGTACAAGGAGCAGATGCGATCGGCGGATTCCTCCAACGGTTGCTCCAAGGGCCCCAGATACAGCCAGGGTCCGCTGCTTCCTTTCACACCCCTGGGAATGGACAGCGCAGCGCTTGCCCCATCCACGGTAAAGTCAAGGCTGTATTCCCAGCCATTGTCGGAGGCTTGCAGCTCCACCAGCAGCTCATGTTTCCCCGGGTTCAGCTTAAATTCCACCTTGTCCGCCGTGTTCAATGCTCCTGCAAATACCACCTGACCATCCAGCCACATTCTCAGTTTTCCTGCAGAATGGCCCTCCAGTCTGCAGACCTGTGTGCCGGCGCCGGAATGCCGGAGCTCCGACCACAGATAGGCCACCTTGCCGGGGGTTTGACCGAAAATCCGGGTACACGGATTCTGCGCCGATTGCTCCGCATTCCAGGAAAGGTCCGGGTACCAGCCCATACCGGATAACGACTCCAGGCCGGTATAGTCCGGAAGCTCCATTTCACTGAAGCTGTCCGCATCCATGGCGTCCGAATAGACCCAGCCGGCCTGACCTTTCCGTTCCTGGAAGGGAGACATAAACTCCATGGGATTCCACTTGGTGTTCTGGGTGCCGAAAACCCCGCCAAAGCCTGTAGGCGCCTTCACAAATTTGATGCAGACCGCATTCCAGCCCTTTTGCAGCTTGGCCCGGATGCCCTTCACCATCTTGGGATTCACTTCTTCGCCGATATCGGCTCTGTACAGAAACTCCCGGTTCAAATAAACCGAAGCAGGACCATAACAGCTCAGCCCAAAATCCGTCCACCCGTCATGATTGCTCCACAGCAGGCCAAAAGCATACGCATACTGGCCCAGCTTGGCCTCCGGCAGCTTTTCCTCTAAATTCATGTCATATCTGCCGTTGGTTTTCTTCATAAAGCCTTCCCGGGAAAATCCGCGGAACTCAAACGGAAGCGCTGGATTCCTTCCGATGTAGGCATTGGCTATGGTCTCGAGAACGTCATCCGTACGGTCATACAGCTTCGTATAAATACTTTCCTGCTCATCAAAATAGGGCTTCATCATAGCAGCTCCTTTATGAAGTATTCTACGATTTATGTTAGCATACGTTGAGTTTTTAAGGGATGAATGATATGATTCGATTTGTAATATATCCCGATTATATGGTGGTGTGATGCCTTGAAGACAACCGAGGTGCTAAACGCCATGGTTCCCCATTTTATCCTGGCTATCAAACGTTACGCGACTCCTTCCTGGAAGATTCCCCATGGCGTTTTTCCCCACCACAATCTGATGCTGGTCATGGATGGCGAAGCCAATCTGCTCTGCAATGATGCGGAGTTTACAGCCGTCAGCGGAGATATTGTCTATTTCAAACCCGGCGACATAAGAAGGGGGGACACCAACCCGGATTCTCTTGTGAAATGCTATACGGTTGATTTTCAGTATGCCTGCCCGGTATTGGAGAACGGCAGCTGGGTGCATGTGGACGCTGCGCTTCCGTTTCCTTCCCATACCCATATCCAGGACCGGTATCTGTTCCGCCGCTTGAAGGAATTGTTCGAGGAATTTATGCGTCATTGGTCATCGGGGCATGAGAACCGGATCTTCCGGTGCCGTGCCGATTTTATGGAGATTCTTCTTCTGATTTCGAATTACCTGGAGAAGGACACCGTCAATTACAGCGCGATTCATAAGGTGGAGAAGGTCATCAATTATATTGCCGCCAACTATACCCGGAAGCTGACGCTGGATGAGCTGGCCAATAGTATCGATATCAGCCCTTCCCATCTGGGGCATATCTTCAAGGAAACCACAGGGGAAACCCCCTTCGAGTTTATTATCAAATACCGGATCGCCCGGGCGAAGGAGTTTCTGGAGATGGGGTATTCGGTAACCGATACGGCAGGGCTGGTCGGTTTTGGCGACATGTTTTATTTCAGCAGATATTTCAAGAAAATGGAGGGGATCTCCCCGACAAAATATACCGGCATGTAGGGCCTGTTTTCGAAGACAGCCCCTAGTCCCCGGCAGCAAAAAGCCCTTCCCGCAGCTTTCGCGAAAAGGGTTTTTCTTATCCTATTAACCTTTGAGTGCTCCAACCATAACGCCCTTCACAAAATATTTCTGCAGGAACGGATACGCCGCCAGGATGGGGAGGGTAGCCACCATAATCGTGGCATATTTGATGGTTTCCCCGATGGATGCCCGGTCCTGGGCGGCGGTGCCGGTCATCATTTCGTCGGTGCTGTTGGATATGAGGATTTCCCTCAGGGCCAGCTGCAAGGGCCATAATTCCCGCTTCCGCAAATAAATCATGGCGCTGAACCAGGAATTCCAGTGGCCAACCCCATAATACAGCACCATTACGGCAATGGTCGGCAAAGCCAGCGGGATAATGATTTTGAACAGAATGATAAAGTCATGGGCACCATCCAGGTGGGCGGACTCAATCAGGCTGTCCGGAATGGCCTGAAACGATGTCCGCATAATGATCAGATTCCAGGTTCCGATGGCTCCGGGAACAATCAAGGCCCATAAGGAATTCATTAACCCCAGATCCTTCACCAGCAGGAAGCTGGGAATCAGGCCGCCGCCGAAGAACATGGTGAAGATGATCATGATGGTAATCGGCTTTCTCCAGAAAAAATCCTTCCGGGAGAGAACGAAAGCGCCCATGGCAGTCATGATAATGTTATAGGCCGTACCTACCACCACAATGAAAAGCGTGTTTTTGTACCCGGTATAAATAATCGGGTTTTTCAGCACGGCCTTATACGCGTCCAGGCTGAAATCCAATGGCCAAAGGAGCAAGCCGCTGTGAGCGGTAAGATGGTCTGCGCTGCTCAGGGAGGCGAACACTACATAAACAAAGGGATAGGCCGTGATCAGAGCCAGCCCAGCCAATAAAAGCACGTTAAACGTATCAAACACATAATCGCCGAATGTCTTTTTGATTACCATATATTCCACCCCCTACCACAAGCTGGTTTCATTCACCTTGCGGCTAGTGTAGTTTGCTGTTACGATCAGGATCAGATTGACGATGGAGTTGAACAGCCCGACAGCCGCACTGAAGCTGTAATTGGCCTCTACCAGCCCGCGCCGGTATACATAGGACGAAATAATATCCGCCGTTTCATAGGAGCTGGCATTATAGAGCAGAATGATTTTCTCATAGCCTTCACTCATCATCCGGCCAATATTCATGATTAACAGGATCACGATGGTGGGGGCAATCCCCGGCAGGGTAATGTGGACAAATTGCTTCCATCTCCCGGCCCCGTCGATGGTGACTGCTTCATACAGCTCTGTGTCGATTGCGGTCAGGGCAGCCAGATAAATAATCGATCCCCAGCCGATGCCCTGCCAGATGCCTGTGCCTACATAGATGGTGCGGAACCATCCTGATTCCACCAGGAACATGGTGCGGGAGCCGCCGAAGAAGGCAATGATGTCATTAATCAGACCGCTTTTTGCAAAAAAATCGATAATCATCCCGCAGATGACCACGGTGGACACGAAGTGGGGCAAATAGGTTACGGTTTGGATCGTTTTTTTGAAGGCTTTGTTCTTGATTTCATTCAGCAATAACGCCAGAATAATCGGCGCCGGGAATCCGAAGATCAGCTGATAGAAATTGATCAATAATGTATTGCGGATGACTCTCCATGCGGAGATGCTGTTGAAGAAATCATGGAAATGCTGGAGTCCTACCCACGGGCTGCCCCAGATGCCCTTCACAGGGCTGAATTGCTTGAAGCCGATAATCACTCCATACATGGGCACATAGTGGAACAGAATGTACCAGGCGACTACGGGCAGAGCCATGAGGATCAGCCATTTATTTTTCTTGTAATCCTTGATGATGGTTTTCAGCAAACCAGGCTTTTTGTATACCGCATGCTGTGGCTGCGTTGTGATCTCCGGCAAGGCGGGAACCTCCTTTGTATGGTGAAATGGGGGAATTTCTTCCCCCATCTAGAGCCGTACTATTTGTAGATATCGCTGATATTGAAGGACTGCGGGTTTAATGCCTGCGGGAATTTTTTAACGAAGCGGTCATAGGCATTCTGTCTGATTTTAGTGATATCCTCGATGCCCAGCTTCTTGATCTGCTCGACGTATTTGTCCCAGGTGGCATCCACATCCTCTTTGCCCATCAGCCACTTGAGGAACATTTCATCCTTATAGGTGTTGATTTCATTCTGCTTGGAGGTGATTTGGGATACCTCATCCGGCGTCAGGTTTCCTCTGTAGTTCTTGTTGGCCTTGGTGGCCTGCTCTGCATATTTGGTCCAGACCTTCAGCGATTCCTGCTGCTGCGGCAGGGCCATGTACTGCTCAAAATATCTCTTGTCTTGGACGAAGGGGCCGTCCTTAAAGGCGCGGGTATACATCTGTCCCATGGTTGCAATCGGCTGTCCGTTAGGATTGTTGGTCACCAGATCCGTATATTTCGGATAACCGTTCTCCATCTTGTAGCTGACGCCCTCAATGCCGAAGTTATAGAGCATGGAGCCTTCCTTGGTGTACCCGTAATTCAGGAACGCCAGGGCTTCGGGAATGTTCTTGCAGGAGCTGGTGATGTTCCAGGCGCCATTGTTCACAACCGGTCCGTCCTTGGGCATAAACGGGTTGAAGTCACCCTTCTTTTGCACCATATACGGGGCAGCCACAAGATCGAATTTGGGGTCCTTCTTGGCCATCAGCGGCAGATATTTACCCAGGCCCGAGCCGGTATTGCCCAGGGTTGCGCCGGATTGGTTGCTGGTAAATTTGGCATCGATGGTTTTGGCGTTATTCGTTGCTATTTCGGGATCCAGAATGCCGTCCTTGTACCATTTCACCATGGTTTTGGTATAATCCTTAAACCTCGGGTCAATCGCCCCGTATACCACCTTGCCGTTCTCGATGAAGTGATCCTGATTGATTCCCCATGCCCCGGTGAAATAGTTGTTCTTGATATTGCTGACGCTTCCCGTCAACGGAGCCGTTGCGCCCTTCTTTTCCTTGAAGGTCTTCAGAACGGTATACATCTCGTCGATGGTTTCCGGTACCTGCAGGCCAAGATCATTCAACCAATCCTTGCGCATAAAACCGCCAAAGAAGGTGTAGATGCTCTGGTCACCCTTGAGGAACGGGGCACCGAACTGGCGGCCCTCCTCGGTCTCTACATCCATCAACAGATCCGGGTAGGTCTCATATATTTTGGCCAGATCCGGCGCATACTTGGGGATTTCATTCTTGATGTCCACCAGAATGCCGTCATCGAAGGCTTTTTGTCTGCCACCCGGATAGTCTCCGAAGGTGCCCACAATAAAGTCGGGGATATCGCCGGAAGTGAGCATCAGATTAAATTGCTCCTTGGCCGAACCCTCTGTAGGATGGATATATTCAATCGTCACATTCAACCGCTTCTGCAGCTCTTTATTGAATTCGGACTCGGCGTAGTTCTGCATAATAGGAAGAGCTGTGCTCATCAGAGGATCCCAAACGCGGAATTTAACCGGTTTTTCAAAAGGAACCTTAATGGCCGTGTTGGATGAAGCGGAAGGTGCGGGTTCGGCCTCATCGGTTCCGCAGCCTGTTAAAGCTGCAGATGATAAAAGCGCTATCATAATGGAACATGCCGTGACCTTGGAAAACGTCTTTTTACTTGTAATCATTTTTTCCTCCCCTTTTTGCTTGTTTTATCCTTCGTGATGTGTGGTAAGCACGATCTAGCGCCAGTATAGGATTTCTGTATGTCTAAATCAATCTTCATCGGCCGTAAACCGTACTCAAAATCCCAACAGAGGCATATCAAATATGGCAAAAGCATCATCAAAAATGCAAATAGCGGCCCTTCCACCGTTCCCCTTGTAGTATAATATGGAAAGCTAACGTACCGAGGGTGATTTTATGAATGTAAAGGGAGTCATAAAGACTAGAAACAGCATCATCGTTCCGCAGATTTTATCGTACATCTTGATTTTGCTTATCCCGATTATTTTCACGGGGGTCGTTTATTTTGTTACGGTGGGGACCATTGAGCAGGAAACCAACCGGGCGAATCTGGCCATGCTCAAGCAGGTTCAGCTGAATATGGACAACATCTTAAAGGATGCCGAGCGCCTGAGCTTTGATATTGCCTTCAATCCGGATATTCAGCTGCTGGCTACGTCGCAAGAAACCAATTGGAATAACAAGCAGTACGAGGTGTCCCAGATCGTCAAGGATTTCAAACGGATGAACATCACCAACGGCTATATCCACGATTTTTATGTGTATCTGCGGAGCTTGGATGGTGTGATTTCCTCTACGGCCGCTTCACGAAGTCATTATATGTACCCGATTCTCGCCAATCCTGACATCGGCTATGACGAATGGATCGATGTGCACCAGAGGGCATACAGCGGCAGATACATCTCCATCGGAGGCCAGCCCGCCTCGGACGGGGGTTCGGGAGCGCTGGCGTATATGCGTTCTATCCCGTTTTCCAATTCGGAGAAGTCCCAGGCTACCATTGTCATCCAGTTTAACAAAGAACGGTTTACGGAGATGATTCAAAACATCCAATCGGCGCAATACGGAAGTATTTTTATTCTGGATACGGATAACAGTATTCTCACGTCCACGGCGTCCTTTCCCATAACGGATATTCTCCGGGTGGAGGAGCTGAACGATAGCGATCATATGCTGGTGAAAGGGCAAGGCGGGGATTCCTACATCATCTCCTACACCAAATCCGATGTGTCCAAGCTGAAGTATGTTTCCATTGTGCGGCGGGAAATTGTGATGGAAAAAAGCGAGTTTACAGAAAAATTAATGATTGCCAGCATCATTCTCTGCCTGATCCTCGGGGGAGCCTTATCGGTATTGCTTGCCTGGCGCAACTATAATCCGGTCCGCAATCTCATCCGCATCATCCAGAACGGAAAAAGCAGGCATCCGGATGAACGGTCCGGCAATGAATACCAGTTTATTTATGAGGCGATCCAGGAGACGCTCCAGGAGAAGGAGAAAATCAACCTGAAGCTGAAGCAGCAAAGCAGTGTGGTGAAGGCGGATTTTCTGCATAAGCTGCTCAAAGGGAAGTTCGGCAATATCTCGGTTCACCATAATGCGTTTTCGGCGATGGGCATGGAGTTTGCCTCCGATGGATTTGTGGTGATGCTGCTGGCTATTGAGGATAAGGGCAAGCTGCTTTCCTTGGGGACCGGCGATGATGTTGAGGCCAAGTCGAAGCTCCCCAGCTTTGTCATCACCAATGTATTCGAGGAGCTCTTGGGGCAGCGGTATAAGAATTTCGTGACGGAGATGGACGAGAAAATCGTATTCATCGTGAACCTGCAGGACCCGGAAGCGGCGGAGCCTGTGCAGGACTTGGTTAACATCACAGACGAGCTCCAGCGTTTTTTTGAAAAATATTACGGCATGGTGCTTACGGTTTCGGTCAGCGATGCCCATACGGGTATCCATGGGATGCAGGAGGCTTACCAGGAGGCTGCAGAAGCCCTGGAATACAAAATGATTGCCGGCGCCGGCACGATTATCAGCTTCCAGAGCTTACAGCATAATGTGCGGGAGTATTTTTACCCCCTTGAAAAAGAACAAAAGTTAGTCAACTGCATCAAATCCGGCGAGTTTGAAAAAGGGAAACAGCTGCTGGACGACATTATCCGCTCCAACTTTATGGACGGCACCCCCACTGCGGAGATGACCCGGTATTTTATGTTTGACCTGGCCAGCACCGTGGTGAAGACGGTCAAGGAAATTTCGGCGGAGGAGCCGGTGGAGAGGCTGTTCGGCTGTGAAACGGTGGCAGAGCTGCAGGAGGAGATTACCCAAACTCTGTCTGTGGTATGTAAACGCATACAATCCAAGGCGGGCAACCGCTCTTATGAATTGAGCCGGAGCATTACGGAGTTCGTGAACAGCCAATATGGGGACGTTAATCTGAATGTGGCGATGGTTGCGGAGCATCTGGGGATTACGCCCAGCTATATGTCCAAGCTCTTCAAGGAGCAAACCGGGGAAACCCTGCCGGACTATATCAACAAGGTGCGGCTGGAACAAGCCAAGGTGCTGCTGCGGGACGACAAGCTCAGCATCTCTGACGCGGCCGTCCGGGTGGGGTACTTAAACAGCAATGCGCTGATCCGCAGCTTCAAGAAGTACGAGGGTGTGACGCCTGGGAAGTATAAGGAGTGAGGGGGAGTCAGGCAACCCTGGAGGCGGGCGGGGGAAGGGAACACAGCCGGGCCTCGTGGTTCTTCCGCAGACCTCCCGACGCGCTAACGGAACTCAGCGACTCTTAGAGGGCAAATTTGGCGGTTTTTGAATTGTAACGGAACCTAGAAGCCGTTAGCTGGAGATGAGGACCGCTTTTGCCTCATTTTCAACCGCTAACGGCGTCTCAGTTCCGTTATTTTTTTGAAACACGCAGATTCCGGCTGTAAGTGTCGCTGAGTTCCGTTAAACCATACAACCGGTAACGTTGTTTGCTGTTGGTGATCTGCGCGAGTCCCATGGCTATTAAATGCTGCAGCAGCTGCCGGGCATACCGTTCCGTTACCCGGAGATGGGAGGCAAGCTCCCTTGCCGTAAAGGGGTGCATCACACGCCTGGCATAACGCAGAGTTTCCACCTCGAGGGCTGCCAATTGACCGGGTGCATCCGGCGAGATAAACCGCCCGATAAACGCCAGCACCAGCTGCCGGCAGCGTTCGGGCTCCTCCTGGATAGAGGGGAATGCAATGGGGAGGAACGTCCAGCCATCAAGAGCCAACAGGCAATGCCGCCAGCACAAATCCTTAAACCGGCGCACATCCAGATCGCGGGCATGGGGACCGTAGCCCTGAATTTCGATGCCGCCCTTCATGCCGCCGGGCATATAAGCCAAATCCACGTACCGGTACCCGTTGTGAAAATCCCGGACCTCCCATTCCGGGTAGAGGAAGTCGAAGTTTTTCACCGTGGGATACCAGATGGTCCGCAAAAACTCCACCGTTCCATGCCCCAATCCCTTCTCTAGCAGCTCACGCCTGCGCGGATTTGTCTCCGCCGCCATTTGTCCCTCCAGCCAAACCGTGTATTGTTGCTCAAAAACCGTCATGTTTCCACTCTCCCCATTGTGCCTGTGAACGCAAAAACACCGCCAGATCCCAACAGGGACCCGAGCGGTGTGTGCTTCACAACCAGTTATACCGTCATTATAACCCGCGGCGCCTCAAGCGGCAACGGGGAATCTGAGGGGAGTGATAGCCCAGTGCTGTAACGGAACTCAGCGACGCTTAAAAGGCAAAATTGGTTTGTTTGGCGCGCTAACGGAACTGAGCGACTCTTAGCAGGGGAAAGCGGTGGTGGAAGCATGGTTTTGAGTAGCTAAGGGCTTCTGAGTTCCGTTGCAGCTGCGAAAGTGGCAAAATTGGGCGCTAACGGTAGCTGAGTTCCGTTAGCGCGCTCTTTACTCCATTCGCTTGCGGAAATCCGACGGGGTCATGCCCGTCTCCCGCTTGAACAAGCGGTTGAAGGAGCGGTAATTCTCCATGCCCACCGCGTCGGCGATTTCGAAGGTTTTCTGGTCGGTGGTCAGGAGCAGCAGCTTAGCCTTTTCGATCCGCAGGCGGGTCAGGTATTGGATGAAGCTTTCGCCGGTGGTTTTTTTGAACATGCTGCTGAAGTACGGGATGCTGTAGTTGATGGACGCCGCCAGCTCCTCCTGGCGGAAGGGATACCCCACATCCTCATGCATCCGCTGCACAATCCGGGCGATGGAGGCGTCGATCTTCTTCGTATCGCTGTGCAGCTGCTGCAGCTTGTGGAACTGCAGGAAGGTGGCGTTGTGCACCGCCAGGAACGTCTGGCAGTGGGCCAGACGGCTGCGCAGCTCCGCCTCCAGATCCACCCCCGATCCAGCCTCCGGCTTGAAGTGGCTGATGTCCAGGAACGCCCGCAGATACAACGACTTGATCTGCTCCGGGTCCCAGCGGTGCTCCGCCGCCTGCCGCAGGAAGGAGTCCCGCTCACCCTCGAGAGCGGCCTCCCCCGCGTGGGGCTCCAAAAGTGCCTGGCGCACCACCCGCATCCAGAAGCGGCCATGCTGCTCATCCACGGGGGTGAAGCGGTTGGCTTCCTCCCACTCCCGGGCCGTCACCGTTTCGCCGCTGCGGTAGAAGAATGGATAAGAGGCACCTGCCATCTTCTTCACCAGCGGCAGCTGCTTGGCCAAACCCGGCTCGAATAAGCCTTGGAGTACGATGCAGTTCATTTTGAGAAAGGAAGTGAAACTGTCCGCCACCTTCTCCGGCATCAGCCTACCGTCCCGTTCGGACGCATACAACGCGATAAACCGCCCCTTGTCCAGAGCGACCACTTTGTTCGGGCCCATCCCCTCCAAGAGCTCCTTCAGCACATTGACTCCGGCGAACTGCCACAGCTTCAGCTCCTCCAGCTGGTCCATGGAAAACCGCAGGGAGCCGCGGTCCAGCTCCAGCAGCAGAAACCGGAAGGGAACCCCTTCCACCGGAATGCCTGCAGCCTCGAGACTCTCCAGCCACCGCCCCTCGGCAGCCGGATTGCGCAGCATATCCAGGAACAGGTTCTGCTCGATCTCCACCTCATTGGAGCGGACCTTCTGCTCCAGCTGCCGCTGCTTCTCCCGGTTCTGGTCATGCAGATCCACCTTAGCCGCCAGGCCCTCCAGGGTGCGGACCAAGAGCTCCGGATCGGAGAGGCAATCGTCCTTGATCAGATAGGAGGCTGCCTTCAGCTGAATCGCCTGCTGGGCATAGTGAAAATCCTGGTGGCAGGTAAGAATCACCGTTTGGGGCACAGCCACACCCTTCCGCTCCAGCTCATGGAGCATTTCCAGCCCCGTCATCCGCGGCATGGTAATATCCGTCACGATCAGATGGGGATGATGGGTCTCCGCCAGAGCCAGCCCGTCCAGGCCATCCTCCGCTTCTCCGGCCAGCTCAAACAGCTCGCTCCGGGCTTCAATCATCTGCCGGAACACCATCCGGGCGGGAATCTCGTCCTCCACCAGAATTACCTTATATTTGCTCACCGGAATCCTCCTCCTCTCTCACCTGCACCGTATCGGCGGGGAACAAAAACCGGATGGTCATCCCTTCTCCGGGGCGGCTGTCCAACTGAACCTCGGCGCTTTTGCCGAACATAAGCCGCAGTCGCATCCACACATTTTTTAAGCCAATATTCTCGTTGGACTCCTCCCGCAGAAGGTGCATCCGCAAAAACTCCAGCTCCCGTTCCTCCAGCCCCACGCCGTTATCCTTCACCTCCAGCACCACCAGATGATCAGGAGCAGGCAGGGAATACAGCCGCACCCGGATATGTCCTTCCTCCACCTTCTTCGGCAGAATGCCGTGAAACACCGCATTCTCAATCAGCGGCTGCAGGCTGAGCTTGGGGATCAGCAGCCCATCCAGTGTTCCCTCCACCTCTGCATGGAGGACGATCCGGCATTTGTAGCGCATGTTCAACAGCTCCGCATAATCCTCCAGATAGGCGAATTCCTGTTTAAACCGGACGGTCTGCTCATAGTTTTCCATGGAATAACGCAAAAGAGAAACCAGCCTGCCCATCAGGGTGTTGATCTTGTCGTAATCCTTCAGCATGGCGAACATGCGGATGGTGTTCAGCGTGTTATACATAAAGTGGGGATTGATCTGGGACTGCAACGCCCGGATTTCCAAACGGCGCTTCAGCTCCTCCGACTCCTGCAGATCCCCCAGCAGGTCCTCGATGCGCACCGCCATGGAGTTGAGCATCCGCCCCAGCTCGCCGATTTCGTTGTTGGCAAAATGGGTGACCCGGGCGTCAAAGCGGCCTTTTTTGATGGCGTCCACCTGCTTCTTCACCGCCTGGAGAGGGCGGTACAGCTGATAGCCGAAGGCGATGATGGCGATGACTCCCAAGCCGATCAGGAACAGCAGAAAATAACCGACGGTTTTGCGGATAATGTCCGTGCTTTGGGTCAGCTCCCGGGACGGGATCTCCGAGATGACAATCCAGCCGTCATAGGTGGAGGTTTGCTTCACGGAGATAATGGAGGAATCCATCCGGAACTGGTTGGGCATCTTCTGCTCATGCCAATGCGCGAGGATCCGCGCCAGACGCTCCTGGTCCTCTGCGGCTGGTAGCCGGCTGGTGGTAGCCACGGTGAGGCCATTGCGGGTCACAAGCGAAACCGAACCTTTGCCGCCCAGCTGGATGTTTTCAATCTGCTGCTGGAACTGGTTGGTGTTCATGGAGATCAAGAGAGCGCCGGTCATCTCCTCGAAACGGTCAGAGGGAATCCGGCTGATATAATAAACCGCGTTCCGAAGCAAGATCAGGGATTCCTCCTGGGCCAAGGCCTCCTTGTCCAGAAACAGGCTTGACCCCTTCACATCAAGAAAACGTTGAATCAGAGGGCGGTACGGCGAATCCTGCAGCCGGGCAGGCGCTTCATAGGAGGACAGAACTTCTCCTGTAACGGCGGAATACACCTGAAGCCCCTGCACGTTACCGATCACCGCCGAGGCGGTGCTTAAGAGGGAAATCAGCTCCTTCTTGCGGGTCACCTCTTCGAAGTACAGGGCCTCCGGCGGTACCAACGCAGTCTGAATGGAGCCGATGCGGGAATATTGGTCACTGAGCTCCCGGAACCGGGACATGGTCAGCTCCACCCGGTCCACTACCTGGTTGACCAGCTGCTCGTTCAGGCGGTTTACCTGCTTTTCCACTGTGCCCGTGGACACACCTATGGAAATCCAAGACAGGATAACCAGTGGAACGACGGAAACTCCCAGCATAATCAGGATCATGCGTATATAGAAGCTTTTCTTGAGAAAGCTGAAAAAGTTGGATTTCACCTGCTGTCTCCTTGTCTTCCGGCTGGTAAACCGCCCCGGAGGGATATGGCTTTATTATAGTACAACGCTTACATCCAAGATATCCGTTTTGCGAAAAATCTGAAAAAAGGTGACACTTTCCCTTGATCCAGACATGTAAACGCTTCTACGGATCCTCTATAATCCAAAGTGTAAGGCGTAATCGCATCAAAAGGTGACTACATCGAAACGGGGGATGAAAATGAAAGCAAAGCAAATATGGCTGCCGGTTCTGGCAGCGACGCTTTCCATGGGCACAGTGCTGGCAGGCTGCGGCAAGGACAATGCGGCGGACAATGCCGCCACGCAGCAGCCGGGAGCATCCGGACAATCGCCTGCGGCCAACGCAGCGCCCACCAGCATCAAGGCCATGACCATTCTTTTCGGCGATCCGCCTGTAACCGACAACAACAAAGCCAAGGAGGATATGGAGAAACGGGGCAATGTGAAGCTGGACATTACCTTTGTGCCTTCGGAAGCCTACATGGATAAGCTGTCGGTGGCCATCTCCTCGGGGGACTCCTATGATCTAATGCTCATGGCCGGCGGCAAGGATGATAAATTCACCAGCTTGGTGAAAATGGGAGCATTCCATGATCTGACCCCCTATCTGAAAAATGCCGACAACATCAACAAACTGGACCAGAATGTGTGGAACAATGTGGAGGTCCAAGGTAAAATTTACGGCATTCCGCGGCCGCGGGGCCTGTACGGCGGCGGCGAGGCCAATGTTATTATCCGCAAGGACTGGCTGGATAAATACGGCTTGGCCGTCCCGAAGACGATGGAGGAATTCACCAAGGCGCTGGAGGTGTTCAAGAAGAATGACCCGGCAGGGGGAGGAAGAACTGTACCGCTCACCCTGTACGCAACAGATTTGATTGGCGGTCCGAACCCCTTCGGCGGTACCATGCCTATGTCCTTTGCCTACGAGGTTCCGCAAAACTGGAAGCTGGAAAACGGCAAAGCCATTAGAGACTTCCAGACGCCGGAGTACAAGAACTACATGGATTGGCTGAAGGACGCCTGGAGCAAGGGGCTGATCGATAAGGATGCTCCCGTGCTCAAGGGCCAGGCGCAAATGCGCAATAAGTTCCAGGCCGGTGTGGCAGGCGCCTTCGTAGGCAATGTCAGCGACTACACCGAGGACAATCTGGCCAAGATGAGGCAGGCAGATCCCAATGCCGATATCGCCGTGATCGATTTGCTTCAAGGTCCTACCGGAAAAAGCGGCGCAGCGGTAATCAGCGGCTATTATGGTCTCTGGACCATTCCCAGCTCCGTTCCGAAGGATAAGGTGCAGAAGATTGTGGACTTCCTGAACTTCAGCGCCTCCGAGGAAAACTATGTGTTCTCCAAAACCGGCATCATCGGCGTCCATTCCACCGAATTCAAGAACGGCATCGCCGTTATGAACGAGGAGCAGAAGAAACGTTCGGATTTGGATAAACCCAGCGCCTTTGTGCTTCAAAACAAGGTGGACCCGTATGTGTACGCCACCTCCAAAAATGAGGATATTCTCAAAAAGCAAAAGGCGACGCTTGATGTGATCAGCAAGGCGGGTGTGATCAATCCGTTCCTGAGCTACAGCTCCCCGACGGCGGCCAAAAATCCGGACAGCTACAAAAAAATGGGTGCGGCCATGACCAAATATGTACTTGGGGAAACCCAATGGACGGAGGTTCAGAAGACCATTGATGATTGGACCAACGGCTTAGGCGTACAGATCACCAAGGAGCTGCTGGATCAATACAACGAAGACCATAAGTAAAATATCCCCCTAAACATATTCTTACAGAACATACCGGGAACCGGCACAGGGAGCTCCAAGCCCTGTGCCGCTGGGACCGATAGGAGGCCCTGGATATGGAGAGAGCACTGATCCTAAACAGACAAAAAACAATCCGCTTTCGATGGCTGAAGCAATATTGGCCATTCTATGTGCTGGCGCTGCCGGGCATCCTTTATTTTATTGTGTTTCATTATGCTCCCATGTGGGGGTTGGTTCTGGCATTTAAGGAATACAGCCCCTTTCAGGGATTATGGCAAAGCCCATGGGTTGGGCTGGAGAATTTCCGCCAGTTTTTCAGCACACCGGACTTTTTTTTACTCTTGAAGAATACCCTCCTGATCAGCGTACTGAGCTTGACCATCTATTTTCCCTTCACCATCCTGCTGTCCATTATGCTTAATGAAATCCGGTTTTCCGCCTTCAAACGGGTTTCCCAAACCATCGTCTATTTGCCCCACTTTCTGTCGTGGGTTGTTATATACGGCATGACCATTTCCTTCTTTGGTCCTTCCGGAGTGATTAATCACTACCTGGACCAATGGTTCGGCACCGGCGCAGCCTTCCTGACCGGCAACGACTGGTTCCGTCCGCTGATTATATTCCAGGCCATTTGGAAGGATGCGGGCTGGGGGACGATTATCTTCCTGGCCGCTCTGGCAGGCATTAACCCGGAGCTGTATGAAGCAGCCAAGGTGGATGGGGCCAACCGGTTCCAGAACATCTGGCATATCACGCTGCCCGGCATCAAAAGCACCATCGTCATTTTGCTGCTGCTCCGTCTGGGCTCCTCCTTGGACTCCAATTTTATGCAGATATTCCTGATGACCAACAGCTTGAATATTGATGTATCCAATGTCTTTGACCTGTATGTGTACCATGTGGGGCTGGAGCAGTTTAACTACAGCTTCGCCGTTACTGTCGGTATGTTCAAATCCATCGTCAGCCTGATTCTGGTGGTGTCCGCCAATTATGCGGCACGGCTTCTCGGCGAAGACGGCATTTTCTAGAACGGGGGGAAAACACGATGCAAGCACGCGTAACCTGGTTTGACTTCATGATCGGATGTATCATCACGCTGATCTGCCTGACTGTCGTCCTGCCGTTTCTGTATATTATTGCCGTCAGCTTCAGCTTGCCGACGGATTCCATGGCGGGAAACTTCTTCATCTGGCCCAAAAATTGGACGCTGGCGGCCTACACCTATTTGCTGAATGCGAGAGAATTCCTGGGTTCCCTGAAAAATTCGGTGCTGATCACGGCCTTGGGCACCTGCGTGAATCTGGTGGTATCCCTGTCGCTGGCGTACGCCTTGTCCAAAAGAGGGATGCCTGGACGCAGAGTGGTTCTGCTGTTCATTTTCTTCACGATGATTTTCCAAGGGGGGCTGATCCCCAGCTATTTGGTAGTTAAAAACCTGGGCCTCATCAATACCTACTGGGCGATTGTGCTGCCGGCGGCTTCCAGCGCCTTCAACATTATGGTGATCCGCTCCTTCTTCCAGAGTCTGCCGGAAAGCCTGGATGAAGCGGCCCGGATTGACGGCGCAGGGGAATTCCGCATTCTGTTCTCCGTTGTCCTGCCGCTGTCCAAACCGATTATCGCCACCTTCACCCTGTTTTTCCTGGTGCAATACTGGAATGAGTTTTTCTCAGCAGTTATCTATATTAACGATACCAACCGGTGGCCCATCCAGCCGCTCCTGCGCCAAATGGTGGCCATCGGCTCTTCGAAAATTTCCAGTGACGCTGCATTGGATGCCTCCGTTGCGGCCAATCTGGGTCCCAACGTGCAGAACGCAGCGATTCTGCTGGCCATGCTGCCCATCGTGGTGATGTATCCGTTCCTGCAAAAGCATTTTGCCCACGGGGCAATGCTGGGCTCCATCAAAGAATAGACATACGGGAGGTAAACAATGGGATATAAGGAACTGCGGCATAACCCGCAGTACACGATGCCTCTTCCCTCGGACGAGGCGTTCCTGCGGGACGAACTGGATCTGGACCGTCCGGGTTTGGAAGGCGTCCGCGGGAGATTAGAAGCAGGCGACGTTAACGGGGCCAGGGATGCCTACCTGGCGCTGATCGCATCCGGAGTGACAAAACGGTATTATTTCGAGGTATCCGATATGCCCCAATTGGCGGATTATTCCCGCAAGCGGTTCATGGATGACCCGGAGGCCGTGCTTGCCCTCGAAGAGGCGGAGTTGCTGACCAAAAGCGACTTCCCCCTCTTCAAGGGGAGACGGATCACATTCCCGGAAGGGACATACGACTGGAACGGCTGGTTGTTCGACAGCTCCCAATACCAGCTGCATCTGACCCGCTTTAGCTACTTGAAGCATCTGGTCCGGGCATATGCGCTGACCGGCAACGAAGCCTATCCCCGCTGCTTCAATAACATGATGAAGGACTTCATACTGGACAATCCCATGCCGAAGGACGGCACCTTCCGCGTCGAGCATTGTTCATGGGATCCGCTGTCCGTCGGTGTCCGGCTTTTTGTCCTGCCCGAGCCGTTTATGGCGCTGTTCGCTTCGCCTTCCTTCGAGCCGGAAGTCAAGATGATGCTGATCAAGTCATTCCATCAACACGGCGTCTATACCCGGAATTACCACGCGTCCCATGGCAACCACGTTTGTATGCAGCTTCGGGGCTTAATTACCCTCTCACTTCTGCTGCCTGAATTGAAAGCTTCCCGGGATTGGCTGGCGTACGGCATGAAGGAGCTCCCCGGTTATATCCGGCAGAACGTATATGAGGACGGTGTGCAATTCGAAGCGAGCCCCAATTACCACCAAGTCGTCATGCGGGACTTGTACGAGCTGGTGGCGCTTCTGAAGAAGCTGGATATCCCGGCCGTGGAATATAGCCGGACCCTGGAGAAGATGTTCGACGTGCTGATGCATCTGATGACGCCGGAAGGGCAGCTCCCGCGCTTCGGCGATACGGACGTCCTGTCGCCGCAGGATCTCCGTGCAGTTATGAGTCTGGGCGCATATATTTTTAACCGGCCGGATTTCAAATATCTTGGCTGCAAGGAGCTGCCTTTTTCGCTGCTGTGGAGAGTGGGTCCCGATGCTCCCGAGAGCTACGGGAACCTGGAAGCCCGGGCGCCGCAAGCGACGGCGGCGCGGTTTCCTGTCGGCGGTTATCTCATATCCCGCCAGAATTGGAATAGCGACGCGCTGTACATGGCGGCGCGCGCCGGAGTCGGCGTCGCCGGGCATGCGCATGCCGACACGCTGAGCGTCATTGCGTCAGCAGGTGGCCGGGAACTGCTCGTCGACTCCGGCATCGGCTTGTTCGAGTGGAACAAGGAGCGCAAATACGTCCTTTCGACGCGGGCCCACAATACCGTCGTCGTCGACGGCGGGGATCAGCATGTCCGCAGCGCCCATTGGAACACGCCGCAGACTGCGCCATGCCGTATCTGGGATTTCCGGAGCAACGAACGTTACGATTACTGGTTTGCCAGCCACTACGGCTATACGCGGTATGACGATCCCGTGATCCATTCCCGCAAGGTGCTGTTCATCAAAAACCGGTATTGGCTGATCGTGGATCTTCTCGAGGCGCAGGACCTTCATGTCTACGAGCAGTATTTTCATCTGTCACCGGGAACGGCAACCGTCGACTACGGCCGCAGACAGGTCCGGACGGACCGCCAGGTTGGCGGAAGCGTGCTGCTGGCTTACCCGGAGCTGGATGCATCCCAGCTGACGCTGGAGTCCGGCTTATATTTCCTCCATGGGGAATATCATCACAAGCCGGTGGTCAAACGTACGCTGCAGACCACAGGAAGAGCCGTTATGGAAACGGTTGTGCTGCCATATGGCTCCAAGGCGCCGCCGCTTGCGCTGGCGCGGATGGGTGCCGTCTCGGAAGGCGTCGAGCTGGACCACCTGGACGCCACTGCCCTTCGGATCTCGGGCGACGGATGGACGGATGAGATTTGCCTCGACCACCGTGGACTGAGGGTTGCCGGCTATTTGGACCATACGGGCAATCCGGTCACGGAAGGGCTGCTGCCGAAGCCGGTGGAGCGCGAGATTGAGTACGGAGGACATCAAGGTGTCGGTGATGTCTTCGTCCATTCCCTTTCATGAAACAAACCAAAGCCCCAGGCTCGCGACTTGCTCGCTTCCCCGGGGCTTTTTGCAGCTAAGATTGATGGGGAGCTGCGTCCCGCTTCAACATCCGGATGCCGTCAACAGGCAAGGGGATGACCGTCTCCAGGGTTTCGTTGGTTTCTAGGTCCACGTAAGACCGTCCGTCCAGCGCTACCTCTGCTGCTTTGTCGCTGAAATTCATCAGGAAGATAAAGTCCGAGCTGCCGTCTGTCCGCAGCTGCGCCGTCACTCCCGCCGGCAGCTCCGAATCCAGCACACGTGTGACGCCGGCTTGTGCCGCTACCGCCCGATAGAATGGAAGGAGAAAGTCGTCTCCCAGCCGGGTCGCCACATAATAAGCCTTGCCTTGTCCCAGGCCATTGACCGTAAGGGCGGGCCGCTCTGCATAGAAATCGTCTGTGTAGCGGCCCAACGCTTCCGCTCCCTCCAGGTGAATCAACTCGCATAGCTGGCGCGATTCGTAGCGGCCGGACAATCCCAGCGGATTGCCGTCTATCAGGGACACAGCGTTGAGATCATAATCATGCAGTGCATCGATCTCCTCGGCCCAGATGCCAAGCGTCTTGCGCAGCGGCCCGGGAAAACCGCCCAGATGGCACAGGTCATGCTCATCAACGATGCCCGACCAATACGTTACAACCAGCGTTCCGCCGCCCTTCACAAAGGCTTCCAGCTTGCGTCCGGTTTCCTCCCTGCACAGGTAGAGCATCGGCGCCACGATCAGCTTGTAAGGGGCGAAGTCATCCTCGCTGCCGATTACGTCTACGGGAATGCCCTGCTGCCAGAAGGCGCGGTGATGGTCCTGCACCGTCTCCTCGTAATGCAGTCCGGCATTGCGCGGGCCCTTGGCGTCCTTGACTGCCCAACGGTTCTCCCAGTCGAACAGAACCGCCGTCTCCGCAGGAGTTGCCGTCCCCGTCACTTCCGAAAGGTTGGCCAAGGTGCCGCCCAGCTCCGCAACGTCGCGGAATACGCGGGTATGTTCGTGACCGGCATGGTCAACAACTGCGCCGTGGAATTTTTCGCTGGAGCCTCTGCTTTTCCGCCACTGGAAATATTGGATGGAATCTGCGCCATGGGCAACCGCTTGCAGAGAGGACAACCGGTGCATGCCCGGCTTCTTCAGCTTGCTCACCGCCTGCCAGTTGGTCATGCTCGGCGTGCTCTCCATTAAGACGAACGGCTTGTGCAGCATGGAGCGGAACATGTCATGGAGGAAGGCGAAGGCCGAAGCCACCTTGACATTGTCCTGCGCGATATGCCAATCCGGATAAGCATCCCATGAGATGACGTCCAAGATGGGGGCAAACTTGCGGTAATCCAGCGTTTCGAGAGTATACATGTTGGTCGTAACCGGCAGGCTGGGATTGGCCCATTTGACGGCATCGATCTCATGCTTGCAGAAGGAAACCGTCTGCTCCGTTACGAAGCGGCGCCAGTCCAGATTCAAGCCGTGAACTCCCCGTTCCCCGTGCGGAGCAGGGGATTCGATCTGCTGCCAATCCGTATACGTGTGGGCCCAAAACGAGGTCCACCAGGACAGATTCAACGCATCCAGCGTGCCGTACTGGCGCTTCAGCCAGTTCCGGAATGCCTCCTGGCACAGGTCACAATGGCACTCGCCCCCGTATTCGTTGGAGATATGCCAGCCGACGACTGCGGGATGTGCCCCGTAACGCTCCGCCAGCTTGCGGTTGATGATGGCGGTTTTCTCCCGGTAGACAGGGGAGGTGAAGCAGTGGTTATGTCTGCCCGCGTACAAATTGCGGACCCGGTTGGGGCCGACGCGAAGCACCTCCGGATAACGCCCGGCCAGCCAGGCGGGACGCGCACCGCTGGGTGTGGCTAACCAGGCATAAATGCCGTTCTTGCGGAAGCTCTCCAGCACCTGGTCCAGCCATTCGAACCGGAATTCGCCTTCGGAGGGCTCCAGTGCCGCCCACGAAAAAATGCCGATGGCCATCACGTTGCAGCCGGCAAGCTTCATGAGCCGGATGTCTTCCGCAAGGATGGCGGGATCATGCAGCCATTGGTCGGGATTGTAGTCGGCTCCGTGCATGAGCACGGGAAGCTTCGGGCTTATTGGCGCTACCGGATTTCTCATAGAAAAACCACCTCATAATTAGTAAGTTCAATTTCTGTCTTGATCATAGTGCACCCCGCGCATATAAGCACTGAACAGAACGATCAATAAATCGTCCGATCTTAACATAAAAGGAGTGTCCAACCGATGATGCCATTCTTGTTCGTCGACAACGCCAATTTGGAGCAGCGCCTGCCCTTATACGTCCGGTGTGTTGGCAGCCATGAGCAGACGGGGATCGACAGACTGAGTGCCGGGTACCCTGCGCATCAGTTGTTTCTGACCCGGAGAGGCCAGGGGAGCTTCCGCATCGCAGATGGCCGCGAGTACGGGCTGTCGGCGGGCATGGCACTGCTGATGCCCGCGCATATGCGGCATTCTTATCGGCCGGAGACGTCGAAGGATATTTGGGATGTCGGGTTTATCGCTTTTGGCGGCAGCGTGTCCGACGGATTGCTTACGCAGCTGGGCATCGGTGAAATACCGGCCGGCGATACGACACCGCTGCCGGGCAAACCGGAGCCGGTGGCCATCCGCATGTCCAATTTCGAAGAGCTGTGGCTGAAGCTGGAAGGCATCTGGCACACGATCCGGCAGGGCGGAGGACATGCTTACGACGCTTCAAGGCGGTTGTACGATCTATTGCTGGCCTGGATGGAGGGGCAATATTCGGCTGGAACGCCGTCCCAAAAGCCCGTGCCGTCGGATTCGCCCCATTCCGCATTGCAGGCGGCCGTGCAATGGATACATGACCATTCCACCGAGCGGCTGCTCGTGTCGGGCGCTGCCAAGGCAGCCGGATATTCGGTTCCGCATTTCCACCGCCTGTTCGTCGCGGCTTACGGCATGACGCCTCAGCAGTACATGCTGCAGCTGCGCATGAGCCGTTCCTTGCAGTTATTTAAGGACTATCCCGGTATTACGGTGGACCGGACTGCGGAGAAGCTCGGCATGGACACCAGCCACTTCATCCGGATGTTCAAGCGCACGTACGGCACAACGCCGAAGCAGTTTGCCTTAACGGGCAACACCCCGAAGCCGATGCGAACCTAAAAATTACAAATTTCCGGTTATAACCTGTACCAAATAATGCACACTAAGAAAGCATGGCATGCCTGCAGGAGGGGGAGACCAACAGATGACGCTGGAAAGAGGGATTCTTACTGCCGCCTGGCTGATCAGCTTCGCCATCTTCATCCTTCTGGTTCCCCGGAACAGAGTGAAGGAAGCCTGCATCCTGTTTCTGTCTGCACAGGTGATTACCTGGCCTGCCGGCCTGCTTCTGGTGGAGCTGGACTTCATGACGCATCCGGTCCGGGAATTCCCGGTTGCCACCCGGTCCAATTTTACCTTCAACTATTTGTTTTATCCTGTGATCTCCATGCTGGCGAACCTTTATTATCCGTTTCATGCCTCCAAATGGAAACAAACCGCTTACCAGCTTGCGGCAGTAGGCGGTTTGTCAGGCCTGATGCAGCTGGTGCGGAGTTACACCCAACTGATTGACCATGTGAAGTTCAACTGGCTGCTGAGCTTTCTGATTATGTTTTTGGCATTTAACGTCACCCGCAAATATGCCGTTTGGTACTTCCGGGGGCTGAAGCGGAGCGGAGGAGGGGGCCGGGGATGAGCATTGGCCTGCAGTACGGGTTTCTGGGAGTGGTTTACCTGATTGGCATCGCAGGGTTTGCTGCGGTCCCCGCCCATAGGCGGAGGGAGGCCCATGCTGTTTTCCTGTTTCAGAACATGCTGGCCTGGTTTCTGGGGCTGGTCGCCGTGGAGGCCGGCTGGCTCATCTACCCGGTACGGGAGCTGGCCAAGTCCAGCAGCACCAGCTTTGTGTTCGAATATTTATGCTACCCGGTTGTAGCCGTTTATTATAATTTTTTTTACCCGGAAAAAGGCTCCGCCAGAGCCAAGCTGGGCTGGACCGCATTGTTTGCCTTCGGCATCACCATACCCGAGTTGCTGATCGAGGCCTATACGGATCTGGTTAAATACACGGGCTGGAAATGGTATTGGACCACCATCAGCGTCAGCCTTACGTTAGCAGTATCCAGGCTTTTCCTCGTTTGGTTTTTTGGCCCGCATAGAGTGTCTGCCCCAGGGAAAAGGTAAAAGAATACGGAAATGGGAAGTGGCGGGATGGTTACCGTAATGTATTTCACCCTGAGCTTTACATTGGCGGCGCTTATTGCCCTGGTAGACATGCTGCTGCGCAAGCAAAGCATCCAGCTGGAGCTGTTAAGCGTCTTCAGCAAAAATGAAAATATGAACATTATCTATTATTTGTTCTTTTGGACGTTTGGACTTTTCTGGGGCGCGGTAACGGATTACCGGTTCTGGAGAGCCAAACGGAGCAAGCAGCCGTAGCAAGGGGAGGAGGGATATTCATGCAGGATGCGGCGGTTGAACGAATATCCTTGACCCAGATGCTGCTTATCCTCATCACCTTCGAAATCGGCTCCTCCGTGCTGGTCGGAGTGGCCCCGGCGGCGGGACAAGACGCATGGCTAGCGGTTTTATGCGCGCTGGCCGGAGCATTGGTGCTGGTCACCATGTACGTGTCGCTGGTGCGCTACGGGAACGGGAAGAATTTGTACTTGCTCTATGAGGAGTTTCTGTCCAGATGGGGAGCCATCCCCGTGGGCGTATGCTACATCGGCTATTTTCTGTATATGGCGGCAGTGGTCATGAGGGATTTGATTGAGCTTTTGGACACGGCGGTGTATCCGGCCTCTCCCAATGAGTTCATTTCCTTTTCCTTCATTCTGGTGATCGCCTATATCCTCTACCTGGGGGTAGAGGTTTTCGCACGTACCACCGAGATTGTCATTCCTTATTTTATGCTGTTTTTTCTCTTGATGCTGGTGCTCTTGATCATCAACAGATCCATTCATTTCAGCTACCTGCAGCCGGTTCTTGCCGAAGGCTGGGGGCCTGTTCTGAAGGAGGCCTTTCCCAAAATTCTCACGTTTCCCTTCGGTGAATGCATCGCCCTGACGTTCCTGATGAGTCAGACCGCCGGGCAAGCAAAGCTGCGCAAATATGTTTGGATTGGAGTTCTGATCAGCGGCAGCGTGCTGGCTTTTGTGTCCGTTCTGCAGGTGACCGTTCTGACGCCTGACCGGGTCAAACGGACGGTATTTCCCTTGCTCAGTGTAAACCGCTCCATCGATGTGGGATTTCTCTTCGAACGGCTGGACGGTGTGGTGGTGTTCCTGATGCTGCTGGGTCTGTTCGTGAAGGTGGCCGCCCTGTTTTATGCGGGGCTGAAGGGAGCCGAATATATAACGGGCTTGGGTTACCGTTATTTTGCCGTCCCTGTGGCGGTTCTGGTGGCATTGACCTCGCTTCTGCTGGCCAGTGACTATATGGAGCATATAGCGGAGGGGTTGAAGGTTGTGCCCTATTACCTTCATATCCCCTTTCAGCTGGTGCTGCCCGGGGCATTATGGCTGCTGACCCTGTGGAAGCGCGGCAAGCGCTCCAAAGCTTCCGGGAAAGGATGACGAATGTGGATGCATCAGCAAAATGGGATGATCGGCTAAATAAATACCGGAATACCTTCGTTCATTCGGCGGATTTCCGGATCAATCAGTTCCGTTTGGGAAAGATGGAATGTGCCGTGTTATGGTTTGCTTCCATGGCGGATCAAGCGGTGCTGTCGGATAAGCTGCAGCATGCCATGGAAAATTTTTTTCAGCAGGGAGAGGAGCTTCAGGACAATCTTACGTTAGAGGAGCTGTGCAGGCGGGCATTGCCCGGTGCCGGCTGTGCGGTGGAACGGGACCAGTCCCGGCTTGTTGATGAATGCTTGCGGGGCAAGGCAATCCTGCTTATCGACGGACTGGAGGGCGGTATCTGCATCGGGGTCATCAACAACAACACGTTCCGCCAGGTGGAGGAGCCCAGCACCCAGACCATTATCAAGGGACCCAAGGAAGGGTTTACCGAATCCATTGACATCAATCTGGGGCTGGTGCGCAGAAGAATTACCCATCCGGGCCTGTGCTTCGAAAAATATGTGCTGGGCAGCGATACCTCCACTACCGTCTATCTGGCCTTTATCCAGGGAATCGTGAATCCCGGAATCCTGGAGGAAGCGCGGATACGCCTGTCGAAGGCCAAACCCAACGCCTTATTCGATTCGGGAATGCTGGAGGATTACATTGTCGACAAAACCCTGACTCCGTTTCCTCTAATCTATACGACCGAACGGCCGGACGGCGTATGCGGCCATCTGGTCAGCGGCAAAGCGGCCATTTTGGTGGACGGCAGTCCCTTTGTATTGACCATTCCTACGGTATTCAGCGATTTCTTCCAGTCGTCGGAGGATTATTACCAGCCCTTTTTGATCAGCACCTTTGTCCGCTTTATCCGGTATTTGTCATTTCTGATTGCCTTATTGTTCCCGGCCATTTACATTTCGGCCATCACCTATCACATGGAGCTGATTCCGACGGAATTGCTGTTCACCATAAGCTCCCAGCGGGAAAATCTGCCCTTCCCTGTTTTTGTGGAAGCGATGCTGATGGAGATCACCTTCGAAATTCTGCGGGAGGCGGGGGTGCGTATGCCGCGGGCTGTTGGTCCTACTGTCTCCATTGTGGGCGGTCTTGTCATCGGAACGGCGGCGGTGGAGGCGGGCATTGTCTCCAACATTATGGTCATTATTGTGGCTTTAACCGCCATTTCCAGCTTTGTATCCCCGATTTATAATTTATCGGTTTCCTCGCGGCTCTTGCGGTTCGGCCTGCTTACTCTGGGAGCGTTGGCCGGCTTCTATGGGGTCATGATGGGGATGATGGTTATGATCGGGCATATGTGCTCCATCCGCTCCTTCGGAGTCCCTTATACAGCACCCTTTGGGCCGCTGAATATCAAGGAGCATGAGGATATAATGCTGCGCTTCCCCTTGTGGCTCCTGAAGAAGCGGCCGGCTTATCTGCAATCTCCTTCACCTGTAAAGCAGCCCGATGCCCATAATCCTTCTCCGCCCAAAAAGAAAAAGGGGGGACAGCGCCCATGATCCGCAAGTGGCTGATGGTGGTGCTTCTGGCCGTATCCGTGTCGGGGTGCTGGGATTATACGGAGCTGTCCGACGTATTTTTTGTGGTGGGCATGGCGGTGGACAAGGGAACCCCTCCCTACAAATACAAGCTCACAGTGGAGTGTATCGCTCCCAGTGAATATGACAAAACCACGGGGGGACGGGTAGCCCCTTCCCAGCTGTATTCCATGCAAGGCAATACGGTGGCCGATCTGTCCCGCAAAATGAACGTCGGGCTGGGCCGGGAGCTGATCTACTCCCATATGCAGCTTCTGGCTATCGGCGAAAGCATTCTGCGGGAGGGGGAGGTCCAGTTTTTCGATTATTTGGAGCGGGGGCGGGAGACCCGGGATAACTTTAATATTGTGGTAGTGCGGGGCAAGAAGGCGGAAGAGGTTCTCAAGGTCACCAACTCCACGGAAAAATACGCCACAGGCAAGCTGAACAAGCAGCTGCAAATTGCGGTCAGGGAATGGGGGTCAGACCCGGACATCCGGCTGAGCGATTTGTTGAATGACCGCATGGGACCGGGAAAAGGTTCGGTTATAGTAGGCGTTCAAGTATCGGGCAATCCAGAAAACGGGAAGGAAAATATTGAAAGCTCCACACCTCCCTCCAACGTCAACATTTCCGGCCTTGCCATAGTCCAAGACATGAAGCTGCTGGGTTTTATGGATATCAAGGATACCCGAAACTATCTATGGCTGACAGGCGGGCTGCGCAATACCTCCGTTACCGCCTCCCTTGGTGGAGATACGGATTTTACCATCCGGATTATCAAGTCCAAGACGCAGGTGAAGGCCTCCCATGAAGGGGATACTCCGCGCTTTCATGTGACCATCCGGATGGACAGCTTCCTGGAGATGACGGAATCCTCCCATGCGCTCACCACCAGGGAATTGGGGAAATACGCCCGCCTAGCGGAGGAAACCATCGAAGCGGATATCCGGCACACGCTGAAAAAAGCCCAGGAAACCTACAAAACCGATATTTTCGGCTTCGGCAATCATATGTACCGCCAGCAGCCGAAGTTTCTCAAGCCGATCCGGGAGGAGTGGAACACCTATTTTGCAAGGGCGGAGGTCACTGTGGAGACCCATGTCCGGATCAAACGGGTGGGCTTGAATACGGATTCCATCTCCGAATGACTGCGGCTTCAAAAGGCTTCCAAGGTGAGAAAAAGATTGTTTATTAGATAGTGGTTAATTAACCGATTTGTCAAGATTGCCCCTGTTGGCGAAGGATACCGTCCGTTATAATGGAGGACGGATGTACACTGCTGGAGGACATGGGGGACTAACATTCGCATGAGCGGACAATTACAGAAGCAAATCGGCATTTCGGTAGCCATCTCGCTGGTGATGGGTACGGTTATCGGTTCGGGCATCTTTATGAAGCCGGGCCGGGTTATTGAATACGCGGGGGATTCCAATCTGGCTATGCTGGCCTGGATCCTGGGCGGCCTTCTCAGCATCGCGGGCGGATTGACGATGGCGGAAATCAGCGTTCAATTCCCGAGGACGGGCGGACTCGTTGTATATTTGGAGGAAGTGTACGGTAAGGTTTGGGGATTTTTATCCGGCTGGATGCAGACCATTATTTACGGACCGGCCATCATGGGCGCGTTGGGTTTGTATTTCGGCTCTCTGCTGGCGAATTTCTTCCAGTGGGATGCCTCGCTGAAGCCTTGGCTGGGGGTGGCGGCTGTACTTTTCCTGTTTACAGTGAACAGTCTGGGTACCCGCTACGGGGGTTTTGTTCAAACGGCTTCAACCGTAGTCAAGTTTGTGCCGATTGTACTGATTGCAGTGCTTGGATTGATTAAGGGAGACGCTGCCATCTGGGGAGCGGAAAGCGGCATTGCCGAGCAAATGGGTATGGGAGCGGCTATTCTGGCCACTCTGTGGGCCTATGACGGATGGATGCTGGTGGGGAATGTAGCCGGCGAAATGAAAAATCCGGGCAAACATCTGCCCATCGCCATCGTAGGCGGCTTGACCATTGTTATGGTGGCCTATGTGCTGGTGAATCTGGCCATGCTGCATGTGCTGCCCGCCTCGCAGATCGCCGTGCTGGGGGAGAACGCCGCCAGTACGGTAGCCCAGCAGGTCATGGGCGGAGTAGGCAGCAAGGTGATCAGCATCGGGATTCTGATCTCCATCTTCGGCTGTCTGAACGGCAAGATATTGGCTTTCCCACGGGTAACCTTCGCAATGGCGGAGCGGGGTCAGCTGCCGTTCTCCCGGGTTTTCGCCAAGGTGCATCCCACGCTGGGCACTCCTGTAGGGGCGACTCTCCTGCAGGTAGTGATCGCCATTGTGATGATGACCCTGACCAACCCGGACTATCTGTCCGAAATGGCGATTTTCGCCATCTACATCTTTTATATCCTGGCGTTTATCGCCATCTTCATCCTGCGCAGGCGTAATCCGGGAATGAAACGGGTGTACAGTGTTCCGCTGTATCCCGTGATTCCGCTGGTGGCCATCGGCGGTTCCCTGTTCGTGGTAGGCAGCACCTTGTTCAACCAGTTCTATGACTGCCTGTGGGCCATTCTTATCACCTTGCTGGGGCTTCCCCTGTATGTGCTAATGAACCGCAGGCGTCAAGGAAATAAGCTGCCGGCTTCGTCTTAGGAGCTGCTAGGAAATTAGCGGTACTTATTTCGTCGCAGTCTCTTAATTGTTGTACACAGCTTAGACCAGAGGGGAACCTCCGGTCTTTTTTGTTTCGCAGGCGAGGCCGTGTTTGCAAACCCGCCCTAGAATGTATCGGTCTATTCAAAATGAGGCATACTACAAATGTTGGAAAATATGGATGATAAAAAGGGTTGGGGATGGGTGCATCATGAGTAGCTCTTCGCCGCGCAGAATCATGTCCGTCATAAGCCCCGGCGGGGTCACGTATCTCAAGTACAAGAACCCGCTGGCGGTGGTCTGGTGGTCGGCCGCTTTCCCCGGCTTCGGGCATCTGTTTATCAACCAATATATACGGGGTGTCCTGCTGACCCTGGCAGAGGTCATCTTGAATACGATGGCCCATATTAACCAGGCACTGATGTATTCCTATACCGGCCGGTTCCTCATGGCGAAGGACATCCTGGATATCCGCTGGGCCGTTGCTTATATGCTGATTTATATGCTGGCCATCTGGGACAGTTACGTGAATGCCAGATCCCTGAATAAGGTTTACCGGATGGCGGTGCTGGAAAATGCGAGAATATCTCCCGGCGGCGTGTATAACCGGGAGGTTCAGATTCTCGACAGGCGGAGCCGGTTGTCTGCCGCCTTGATGTCGCTGTTTTTCCCGGGAATGGGGCAGCTCTATAACCAGCGGATCGGCCTGGCCCTGTATGCGGTGTTCTGGTGGAGCATTTATACCAGCCTGTCCTTGGCGCCAGTGGCCCTGCACCGGTTGCTGCTGGGTGATTTGCCCGGGTCTCTGGACGTTATAAGATGCCATTGGCTGCTGTTTATGCCCTCGGTAGCGGGAGGGGCGGCCTACCATGCCTTCGAGACGGCGGGGGAGCAGAATCAATTGCTGCGGATGGAGCAGCGCCAATATTTGCAGGAGCGGTACGGGGATACGGATATCCGGATCTTGCTGCGCTGAAGACGAGGGGGGAGTGGCAGTTGCTGATTATGGCAGCCTTTCACCTATCTCTGGAACTGGAGGAAGCGCTCCTGGTTCTGGAGAAAAACGGGGTGGAGCGGCGCGGCATCATGGTGGTTCCTTTACACACCGGGCCCGAAGAGGATGGGACAGGCTGGAGGCCTGATTGGATCCAACCCTCCTTCGAAACGGGAATGGCATTGGGGACGGCCAGTGCGGTGGTGGGGATCAGCCAAGGGTTTGTCCGGGAGTGGGGTCCCTTGATCTGGGGGTTGATTACGGCAATATCCGGCTTCTTCCTGGGATTCGGACTATGCGCGCTCTTCCACTACCGGCTCTGGCGGAGAATGGCCCCGGGCCGCCATCCGGAAGCAATGATCATCATCCGCTGCAGGCCTGAGGATACAAGCCGGCTCCGCGCCGTATTGTGGAAGCACGGAGCTTTGTCCGTGGGCAGTGTGGCAGGAGAGGAATAGTGCATTTGCACAATAATATTCAGTGGATCATCAATTGTTTAAAGTTGATGATCTTTTTATAATGAAAACGTATTCAGAAAGACGGTTTGAATAAAGGGGGCACCCACAAGAGATAATACGCGGATGATTTATGAGATTCCAGGAATCGCAGGAAACATATGATTACACGACTAAGAAGGAGGATTTGACTATGACACCATTGGTTATTAGCTGGGTCGGCGCTTTGATCGGACTCCTGCTGGCCATCCTTTTAATTCTTTTTAAGCTGGCTCCCACCTATTCGCTTATTCTGGGTGCGATTGTAGGCGCATTTATCGGCGGGGCTGATTTTGCCCAAGCGGTCAGCATCGTGATCTCCGGTACACAAAGCGTAATGGGGACGGTTGTCCGCATTATCGCCGCCGGTGTTTTCGCCGGTGTTATGATGGAATCGGGGGCGGCTGAAGCCATTGCGAAGACCATCGTAGACAAGCTCGGCGGTACGAAGGCTATGCTTTCTCTGGCTCTGGCTACGATGATTATTACTGCGGTAGGCGTATTTATTCCCGTTGCCGTGCTGATTGTGGCTCCTATTGCTTTGTCTGTAGGCAACAAGATGGGCTACTCCAAGGTTGCCCTGCTGGTGGCATTGTCCGGCGGCGGCAAGGCAGGCAACATTATTTCCCCGAACCCCAATACCATTGCGGCGGCGGGCGGCTTCAAGCTTGATGTGAACCAGGTGATGCTGGGCGGTCTGATTCCGGCCATCTGCGGTGTGATTGTAGCGGTTATCATTGCTTCCATGATTAAGTATAAAGGCACCAAGGTAACCGATGAGGAAGCGGCCGAGCTGGAGAAGGTCAGCACCACCAATCTCCCGTCTTTGGCAAAAGCGCTGGTTACGCCGGCTATCGCCATTGTGCTCCTGATGATCAGCCCTGTAGGCTCCATGCTGGGCCTGGATGCACTGGCAAAATTGAAGATCGATTCCCTGTATATCCTGCCTTTCGCGGGGATTGTGGGTTCGTTGGCATTGGGCAAACGCAAGAAGATTCTGGAGTATTGCAGCTCCGGCCTTAACCGGATGACTCCCACCATTCTGATCATTATCGGCGCGGGCGCCATCGGCGGATTGATTACGGCCTCCAGCCTGCCCTCCCAAGTCGTGTCCCTGGTAGAAGCCTCCGGACTTTCGGGAACCTTCCTGGCTCCTATTGCAGGTATTCTGATGGCAGCCGCAACGGCCTCTACGTCCACCGGCGTTATTCTGGCCACCGGCTCCTTCTCCAATGCCATTCTGAACACCGGCGTTGCCCCGTTGTCCGCAGCGGTGATGACCCATGCCGGCGCAACCGTCATCGACCATCTGCCCCATGGAACCTACTTCCATGTGACCCGTAATGCAATGGGCATGAGCATGAAGGACAGAATGAAGGTGGTTATGTACGAAAGCATGGTCGGTTTGACCATGACCATCGTCGCCGTGATTCTTTACGGATTTATCCTTTAACAGATTGGAGTACACCATCATGAAAAAAACATTTGTTTTGGCTCCGGATTCGTTCAAAGAAAGCATGACGGCCAAGGAAGTCTGCGAAGCCATGGAAATAGGCATTAAACGGGCCATTCCCGACGCGACCTGTATTCATGTGCCCATGGCAGACGGCGGCGAAGGCACCGTCCAGTCCCTGGTGGACGCCACCGGCGGCATCCTGATCGAGAAACAGGTTACAGGCCCCTTGGGCAACCCGGTGCTTGCCCGCTACGGTATTCTGGGCGACGGAAAAACCGGCGTGATTGAAATGGCCTCGGCCAGCGGCATCCATCATGTGACCAAGGAAACCAAAAACCCCATGATCACCACCACCTATGGTACGGGAGAGCTGATCCGGGATTGTATCGAGAAGGGCATTACCGAGATCATCCTGGGGATTGGCGGAAGTGCCACCAATGACGGCGGGACAGGCATGGCGAGAGCCTTAGGCTACAAGTTTCTGGACAAAGCCGGCCGGGAGCTGCCCTTCGGCGGCGGATTCCTGGGTGCTCTGGACAAAATTGATACCAGCAGTGTCATTCCGCAGATCAAGAACATCCATATCCTGGTGGCATCGGATGTGACCAATCCGCTGTGCGGCGAACGGGGAGCCTCCGTTGTATTCGGCCCGCAGAAGGGGGCAACCCCGGAAATGGTGCAGACGCTGGATCAGAACCTGCGCCATTACGGCGAGGTGGTCAAGGCGCAGCTGGGCATTGAAATTATCGATGTGCCCGGTGCCGGCGGTGCAGGCGGTCTCGGCGCAGGCTTGCTGGCCTTCACCAATTCCAACATGCGCAAGGGCATTGATATTGTGATCGAATATACCCAATTGAAGGAAAAGCTCCGGGGAGCGGATTATTGCATCACCGGCGAAGGCGGGATCGATTTCCAAACCAAATTCGGCAAAGCTCCCTTCGGTGTGGCCCAAGCGGCCAAAAGCGTCAACAGCAGCATGAAGGTGATTGCTTTGGCCGGATATATCGGACAGGACATTGAAGTCCTGTACGAGGAGGGCTTCGACGCCATCTTCGGTATTGTGCCGGGTGCGGCGGAGCTGGAGACCCTGCTGGCTCAAGGCAAGGCCAATGTGGCCCGGACGGCAGAGAGTGTGGCCAGATTGTTGAAGTAAAGTTGAAGGAAACGATAAAAGGATGTCCCCGGTGCAGCGGGGGCATCCTTTTTTTCGTAAACGGGTTTATTTTACCCGGGCGATCAGCGCAAACACCAGTTCCACTAACTCCAGAATATTCTTGGGATCCTTGCCTGTCAGCTTGTGGATTTTGGCCAGGCGGTAATTTAAGGTGTTCCGGTGGATAATCAGCTGGTTGGCTGTTTCATTGGCGTTCAGGTTGCAGTTGATATAAATCTGGAGAGTTTTGATCAATTCGCCGTCCATGTGCAGGAAGTCAGTGGCCTGCTGGATGGCGTCCCCGGGTTTGGGCAGCTTGGCCATATCGGCAATAAATTCGCATTGGGCATAGTAGATGACGGTTTCGTTAAAAAAGACACCCTTAAGCACGCGCATGGCGGCCTTGGCCTGTCCGTAGCCCATGGAAACCGTGTCATTCATTTTGCTTACAGACATAAATGCCGCCGGGTGTTGGGTACGCAGAAGGTTTTGCAGCCGGGTGATCCCGCTGGTGTCCTGTACGATGATACATAAGGATTGGCCGGACATTTTGAAGCAGGGATAGCTGTCGATGATGTCATCGGAGATTTCCCCGGGAAACTCTACCACGATCACCTGGGAGGGTTTGGTAAGGTGGAGGCCATAGGTCAAGGCCTGATCGAGGATGGGTTTGGTATATTCCACGTCCATCTCGGTAATGAGATCAAAAAATTGTCTTTTTTGATTCATTTTGGCATTTTCCTTCTCCAGGGCAATGCTCTGTTCAATCAATAGAATCACGGCGGACTTCAGCAGATTCCCGAAGGGGCGTGTTTCCTCTACCTCGCCGCTGATGCCCACCACACCCACAATCCGGCCGTTCAGCTCGATGGGCAGATTGATGCCCTTCTTCACATAGGTTTCATCCTCGTAAATATCCACAGGCTTCCGCTGCCGGATGGCCTCCACCGCCCCATGATGGAGCGTGCCGATCCGGCTTTTGTTTCCGCTGCCGATAATCGTGCCTGTGTGATCCATAATGTTGATATTGTACGGAATGTCTTTCATCATACGATCCACGATGTTCTGGGCTTGATGAGAGGACAATTCAACCATAGCCGGAGCTCCTTTGCTGAAGGGTTAACGCTTCATGATTTCAATGTGCCTCCAGTTCCTCTGCGGTCAGGACCAGCTCGCCGGATCTGGAGATAACCGTATGCTTCCGGTCCGCCAATTGCACGCTCCAGGCGCCGGCCAAGGCCGGTGGCAGATCCTCCGGCCATACGGTCAGCCTTTGCGGGCTGTCGTAAACTGTGTGGAGGGGTTTGCCGTCCAGGCAGACCTCCGAGTCGCTGCTGAACCGTCCCCCCTCCACCACTAGCTTGCCGGTGGTGTCCCGGTAGATTTTGGCCAGGGCGGGACTGCCGTAGCCCATCTCGAACCGGGCTGCCGGAACCGAACCGGCCATGCCCCGAAGGCGGTAACCCTCCTGGCTGCCGAAGAGGATATCGTATTGCAGCCGCTTGTAATCCGCAAGCCCGCTGTTGTCCTCTGGATAGGCATGGGCATAGGGGCGGATGGGGATGATGGGCTGTTTTTGGGACAAGGCATACAGATAATCGGTGTAATAGGTGCCGGGGCTGCCGGCGTAATGAAGCAGATAAGGGCCAAGGAAGCTGGCGTTCATCCGCAGGCTCTCCCGGGGCTGGAGATTCATATTATCCCAGATGACGAAGGGGGTATAATGCAGCTTCTCCATCTGCCGGGCATCCGAGTCCTCCTTATGGAGGTAACCTCCCTCCCGGTAAGCCAGATAATCCGGGCCTAGGCCGGGCAGGTGATCCCCGAAGGAGAGAATGACCGTCGGCTCCCCGCTCTTGCGGTAATGCTCCACCAGCCTCCGGAAGGCCTGGTCGAAGGCTTGGGCACCTGTGGCGTAATTCTCCAGGATATTCTTGGCCTTGGCGCTTAAGGGACCGTTGACGGAGATGGGATTGGCGTAAAATTTGTTTTCGTAGCTGCCGTGGTTTTCCATGGTGTTGGCAAATACGAAATCCGGACCGGGTGAGCTGTCCATGGCTTCGATGATTTTGTCCATCACCTGGCTGTCCTCAAAATTGGGCCCGTGGAAGCGGGGTTCGAAGAACTCGCAGCTGATAAACCGGGAGAAGCCCATATTGCGGTAGACGTTGCGGCTGTTGAAGAACCAGTTGAAGTACGGGTTGATGGCTGTTGTGGTATAACCCTGCCGGGCATAGATGCCGGCCAGCGAATCTACCCCCCGGTTCATATAGCTGATATAGGCGATGGCATCCTTGGGCAAAAAACGGACGGAGTTGCCCGTCAGCACTTCAAATTCCACATTGGCGGTGGTTCCGCTGAACTGGGGGCTGAGCATCCAGCCTCCTGTGGTTTCGGCCATCATGGAGTGGAAGAAGGGGATCGGATCCTCGCTGAAGCGCACCTCCGGCAGCAGGGTGGGGTCCCAGAAGCTTTCGGAGAGCAGCACGACCACATTGGGGTGCTCCCGGGAAGCTTCTGCGGGTTTGACCGCCTCTGCTGCCGCGGAGGAGGAATCCGGCAGAGAACGGATCAGGCTGCGGAGCTCTCCTTTGGCGGAGCCGGCCGGACGCACCGGCGATACAAAATGGAGATTGTTCAGGGTCGAAGCCCAGAAACCGTTGCGGCTGTAGTTGGCCTCCTGTTCATAATGGATCCAGGGCAAGCGCAGATGGTCCGTAAACGGAATTGGGCTGTTGAGATAAGCAGAGGCCAGAATGATCAAGCCGGAAGCAGCGTACAAAAGCCGTTCCCGCCCGCCCAGCCGTGTTCCGGGGATTCGGAATGCCAGCACCAGCGCAGCGGCTGCTGCCGCCGCTGCTGCAAGCAGCCCGGGACTGAGGTAGGGATTGAGTCCGGCAACCGGGTCCGGCTCCCCTCCGGGAAGCATGATGACCCATGGCAAAAAAGGCAGTCCGGTGCGGTTCATGCTGATGCCGCTCCATATGCCGGTTACCGTTATCCCGGCCAGCAGCAAAACGGAGGCGGCACGGGTGCGGCCTGTAAGTGCGGCAGTAACCAGGGTGACCAAAAATGCGATCCAATAGTTCAACATAAATTCGTTGTTATAGTCAGCCATCCAGACAAAGGCTGCATACCAGCTTTGACGGGTTAAGGCTTCTGTGAGGAAAACCAGCAGGAAGGGGAGTACCACAAGCGCCGCCCGTTTCAGGACAAAACGAAACCAGGCCTGGCGGAACACCGCCTTGCCTTTTTGCTTCAGCATGCTGCTGCTTTTGGCCAGCCAACCGGCCTTGGGTGGGTGGGTCATCCTGTTAATCTCCCGTTATAGACGTGATGTAAGCGTTCACCAGTGCTCCACATCCATTATAGCTTTCCTGGGAGAAATGTAAAATTGGCATTCTCAGGAGGCGGGCTCCTCCGAATCCTTCGGGTGGGCGAGAATGGCAAAGGTACTGATGCCGCCGGCCCGCTCAATGCCTGCGATTTCGATGCCCTGGCGGTGAAGCAGCTGGAGAAATGCCTGCTCGTCGTAGGCGGCGGCCAACAGCTGGCCCTCCTCGGGACGCCGCAGCAGCTCCCGGGCCATGTGATCCAATAGGGCATGCCGATCCTGGAGGCTGATAGCCTCCCTGTCCCCGGCGCCGTAGCCATTCCCATAGCCGGAGCCAGAAGTTCCCCCGATTACGGAAATAAGCAGCGGGCTTGTCAGGTACCGCTTCTCCTCCAGCAGCATCCGCAGGAGACTCCAGCCGTCACGCTGCTCCTCCAAGCGGATATCGGCGATCCATAGCTTGGGCAGAGAGCGGGTTTGCTCCAGCACAAACAACAGCTCCTCCCGGCTGACAAACCGTAAGGGTTCCCCGGCCCGCTCTGCAGCGGTGTCCAGAAGCAGCGGGTTCTTCTCGTCCGGCTCCTGCAGGACGGCGATTCTCCCTTTCAGCTCCGGCGGCTCATAAGCGGGCAGGTGCACGGAGAATTCGGAGCCGCTTCCGGAAACGGACTCCACCCGGATTTCCCCGCCGTGGGTATCCACAATTTCCCGCACAATGGACAGTCCCAGCCCGGTGCCGCGGATTTTGCGGTGGCGGGTTGTCTCTACCCGGTAGAACTTCTGAAACAAGCGGGTCAGGCTTTCCTCGGGAATGCCCAGCCCGTAATCCTTCACCCGGATAGCGGCCCGGCCGTCTGCAGAGGACAAGGAAATATCCACCGCCTCAGCGCCGGGGGAATATTTGACCGCGTTGCTGATCAGATTGTGCAGCACCTGGATGATCCGTTCCCTGTCCCCCCGGATGAAAAACCCGTGGGCAGGCAGGTCGAGACGCAGGGTATGCTTGTCCGTCCCCTGCCATTGCCCGGCGACCTCCGCTACCAGTCCGCCCAAATCCAGGGGCTCGAAGTGGTAGGCCAGCCGCCCCGTCTCCATCCGCTGGATGTCGAGGAAATCATCCACCAGCGCCGACAGCCGGACCACCTCATTGTGGACGGTTTCCAGGTAGCGGACTCTTTTCTCCGGGGCCACCTCCCGTTCCAGCAAAATTTCAGTGAAGCCCTGAATGGCGGACATGGGGGTGCGCAGCTCGTGGGAGACAATGCTGATGAAATCATCCTTCATCCGGTTCAGGCGCACCTCCTCCGAACGGTTGTGGAAGACGAACAGGTAGCCGATCCGGGCCCGGCTCAGCTCGTCCAGCACGGGGGAGGCGTAGAATTCGTAATAGACCGGGTCGCTTCCGTCCCGGGGAGCCTCCACATGGAGATCAATGCTGGCCGCCGCCCCGGAGAGCAGGCTTTCCACCACGAGAGAAAGGGCCTCCTCCCGGTTGGCGGTTTTCAGATTCTGTCTCGCCAGATAGGCGGCGATCGGCTGGCCCGGGGCCGGTTTTTCCTGGAAGAATGCCTCCATCTGCGGGTTAGCGTAGTTGATTCTGCCCAGATTGTCCGTCATGACAAACCCTTCATGGGTAGTCCGCATAACGCTTCGCAGAGCGGGATACAGCAAATTCTCATTATAAACCCGTCCGATGGAGCGGGTTTCCTCATAAGAGCGCATCAGCGCATAACCCAGCACCAGGAAAGCGGCGGTGGTAACCCCATGGGCAAACCACCAGAGTGCGCTCCAGGGAGTGGACAGGATAAAAACCAGGGAAGCCTGGGCCAAAATCAGTTGGGCAAATAAATGATTCCGTCCCAGAGAGGAAAAGGTGCGCACCAGAAGCAGATGGGCCGATGCCGCCAATGCGGTGAGAAGGGCGAGCAGTTCGATGATGGTAATGACAGAAGGATGGAGGAGGCCTGCTTCGGCTATGGCTCCGGTCAGGAGTATGGCACCCGCCCATGCGGCAAAATGCTTGTGCCACCAGGAGAGCGGTTTTTTGCGGAATTCCGGGGACCGTTTGGCCAACACGGAACGCAGCCCCAAATAGCTGTAGATACATAGGATTAGCCGCGACAAGGAGCCAATACCCAGGAAAAGAGCGGTTTCCCTTTCGGCTGCCGGGGTCAGGAGCGCCTGGAACGCAGCCACAAAGGCAAAGCCGGCAAATGCCAGGGCAAAATACCGGAGAGAGACATCCAGCTCCATCAGGTATGAGCGGCTTGCGGCTATTCCCAGACAGCCCGACAGGATCACGGCAGCGGCAAGCATCAAGGCGTACGCCGGCTTGTGGACGAGCAGCCCCCCGCCCTCCGGCATAACCCGGATAAAGGCCATGCCCAGCACCGGCAGGAAAGCCAGCAGCAGAAAGCTTGCGCGCCTGTAGCCGCGGAGCATATGCATCATATCGCCTCCTTCTCCAATAAATCTCTCTTTTATTAGTATACATCCCCTGGAAAAAGGAGGCCAAAAATCTGTCGATTTTTTTGGGAGAATGGACAACACTGGAGCGGAGTAATGAAGAAAAGGTAATTTCTGGGCGGAGGGGCTCACGTCCTGCCTTCTTCCTGTGGTATGATAAGATAATAGTTTGTGAGATGCAAGGGAGGCGGAGCGCAACATGAGGTTGCAGGAAATTCAGGATTGGGGCCAACAGGTCAAGCGCAATGTGGAAAAGGTGATTGTAGGCAAGGAGGAGGTTATCGACCAGCTGCTGATGGCGCTGCTGGCGTCGGGACATGTGCTGCTGGAGGATGTGCCGGGAACAGGCAAAACCATGCTGGCCAAAGCGCTGGCCCGGTCGCTGGATACCGGCTTCAGCCGCATCCAGTTTACACCGGATTTGCTTCCGGCGGATGTAAGCGGAATCAACTTTTTTGATATGAAACGTTCGGAATTCCAGTTCCGGCCGGGGCCGGTTTTTACGAATCTGCTTCTGGCAGACGAAATCAACCGTGCCACTCCCAGAACCCAATCGGTGCTGCTGGAGTGTATGGAGGAGCGCCAGGTGACCATTGACGGGGTTACCTATCCCTTGGAGCAGCCGTTCCTGGTGGTGGCCACCCAGAATCCTCTGGAGAACCAGGGCACCTTCCCGCTTCCCGAGGCGCAATTGGACCGGTTTATGCTGAAGATCAGCATGGGGTATCCGGGCCGTGAAGAGGGGATCGAAATCCTCCGGCGTTTCCGGAGCGCAGACCCGCTGGCGTCCCTTACCCCGGTATCGGATGCAGCGCAAATCCGGGCGGCGCAGGAGAGCTACACGGCGGTTACCGTCCATGACGATTTATACGGATATATTCTGGACTTGGCCGAGCGGACCCGCAGCGATAAGGACCTGCTCTCGGGAGTCAGTCCCCGGGGCTGCTTGGCCATGCTTCGTGTGGTCCAGGCCCGGGCCGCTCTTGCCGGCAGAAACTATGTGTCGCCGGATGATGTGAAGGCCATGGCGGTGCCCGTCTGGGCCCACCGGGTGCTGCCCGCCCGCCGGGGCAACCCCTTCGAGCGGGTGGCGGAATCGGCGATCCGGCGGATTCTCGCCGAAACCCCGGTGCCCACTGAATCCGCCGAGGAGCTGGGCGCGAGGTAGTTGGGCCCAGGGGAGTTCTGCGGGGCCCGCTGATGCGTGCACGCCCCTTGGACGCCGTACGGTTCATCTGATCCAAACACGCTTCCCTTGGGCGCCGTTCCTGCGGACGCTGTCCTCGTGTCGTTACATTGGAGGCAGTGGCGTATAAGCTCCTGGGCCTAACGGAACTGAGGACACCTTAGCGGCAAAATTGGAGACGTTTGATTTTCTTACGGAACTGAGAAGCTCTTAGACCTCAAAATTGGCCGCAAGTCATGCCGATTAGCATTCTAAGAGTCTGTGAGTTCCGTTAGGCGCCGAAAAAGCCGTTTATTGGCCTCTAAGGTGCTGTGAGTTCCGTTACACTGCAGAAAGCTGGTTACTGGCCGTGAAACGCGGGAGTTCCGTTACATATGGACAAGCGGCCGCCGTTTTTGGGGCTGTCGCCTGCGGCATCGATCAAGTGATTCAAGATAGGAGGCAATACATCTGTGAGTGTTTCCCTTTTGGCGATAGTGGCGCTGGTTGCCCTGTGGGGCCAGTCGGTTTTGTTCCGCCGGCGGGGGCTCAAGCGGCTGGATTACCGGCGCAAGTTTGACCGGGACTTTTGTGTGGAAGGCGATATGGTGGAGATGCAGGAGCATATTGTCAACGACAAGTCCCTGCCCCTTCCCTGGCTGCGTCTGGAGGCGCTGCTGTCATCCAGTCTCCAGTTTGTCAGCCAAGAGAATCTCAGCATCGCCACCGGCGCACGGCTGCAGAACCACCGGAGTCTGTTTTCCCTGTGGGGCCATACCGAGGTGATCCGCCAGCACAAGGTGCGCTGCGTAAGACGGGGCTGTTACGATCTGGAGACGGTTACCCTCAGCTGTGGAGATCTGTTCGGGATTTCCCAGTCGGTGCGCACGGACCGGGTCAATCAGCGGCTGCTGGTGTATCCCCGCTCTGTCCCCGTGGAGGAGCTGCCTTTGCCCTGGCGGGGCTGGCAGGGGGAATTTGCGGTCAAACGCTGGATGGTGGAGGACCCCTATCTGATGCTGGGGGTCCGGGAATACCGCAGCGGGGATTCCCTGCGGTCCATCCATTGGAAGGCCACCTCCCGCACGGGCCAACTGCAGGTCCGGGAGCATGGCTACACGGCTGACCGGCGTTTGATGATTCTTTTGAACATTGCGGAAAAAGAGGACATGTGGGCTGAGGTCAACGAGGAGGCCCTGATGGAGTGGGGCATCCGCTGCGCGTTAACCCTTGTGGAGCAGGCGCTGGCGGAGGGAATGCCGGTTGGCTTCGGCTGCAACGCGCCGACTGTGGATGAGCCGGAAACCAGTATCCGGCTGGCTCCGGGAGCAGGCAATGTGCACCACAAGCAGGTGCTGGACGCCATGGCTCAGCTGAAGCTGGAGCAGCAGGTGCATTTTGCCGAATATCTGCGGCTGGAAGGGGAACGGCTGGAGGAGTCCTGCGATTATGTACTCATCTCCGCCTACAAGAGCCCGCTTCTGGAGGAGCAGATGCAGGCGCTGGAGGAGCAGGGCAGCAAGGTGCTGCTTTTGCCCCTGGACCGGGATCGTTTACCCGGGGAGAAGCGCCAAGGGAGCCAGCCCCATTCCGGCTCTCCGGCTGACCAGGCCCAAGCAGGCTGAGGACCGGAGGCAGAGGGTGTTACCGGGTTTGATTTACGTAAGTAGGGAGGTTGACCATGAAGACCGGCAATCCGTTTTTGGCATATGCAAAAAAAAGCTGGACCGGCATTGCTCCCGGCTGGCTGGAGCTGATATCCCTGTCTCCGGTGCTGCTGGGGATAGCCGGCTCGTTATATAACGGCAGCGTTTGGGCCTGGGGCTGGCTGGCGGGTTTGGCAGGCTACACCGTATGGGGTGCCTTGTCTGCGGCGATTCCTTTTTTGAACAGGCGGGGGCTGCTGATTCTCTGGATGCTGCCCTTGGTGGTCGGATGGGCGTGGCTGCTGCATGGCGTTTCGTATAACGCGCTGTTGTCGGCGGTGGCGGGGGCTGTCCTGGCCATCCGGGCTGCAGGGGCCGTCCGCTCCGGCAAAGGCGAAATCCAGCCGATCTTTCCTTGGATGGGACTGGCCTTATGCGCCCCCTCCGGCTTTTATATCCACCGGGCCGAAGGGCTGGGCAGCTATTCCGACGGTCTTGCGGTGATTGCGTCGGTGCTGTTTCTGCTGGCGATCCTGATCGGTAATTCGTATTCTATGTCCGGGGGCGCTTATGGAGGAAGGGGCAGTAGTGCTTCCGCCCGCCATATGAGGCGCTTTAACCGGCTTCTGGTGGCGGTATTCGGCCTTCCGATTTTTCTTCTTTCCTTCTGGGGGTTGGTGGACGGCGCCATCGGCACGGCGGTGAAGGAAGCGCTGCGCTGGCTGCTGGGACTGATGGCCGGAGAACCGGTGGAATTGCCGCCGGAGCCGGCAGCCACACCGGGGCCGCAGCAATCCGGCCTGCCTGAACCCAAGGGTGACCCGGCTCTCATTTGGGTTATTCTGGAATACCTGCTGATGGTGGTCTTTATTGCAGCAGCCGCTGCCTTCGTTTATTACTGCGTCAAGGGATTGTCCCGGTGGTTTCCGGGCTGGCTGAAACGGGTTGCGGCCTGGTTCGCCCGGAGAGGCAACGGCCAGGAAGAGGACTCTGACCCAGGTTATGTAGACACGGTGTTGTCCACCCGGGAGGGAAAACCCGGCGGCAGCGGTCCGTTGGGACGGCTCAAACGCCTGTTCCAAGGCCGCCGCGAGGCCCGCTGGGACGACCTCGCGGACAACCGCCAGCGGATGCGTTATCTTTATGCCCAGGCGGTGCGCCGGGCGGGCCGGGCGGGCTTCCGCTGGCGGGCGGAGTGGACGCCGGCGGAAGCAGCCGCAGCGGCTGCACGGGAAGCGGCCAAGCCGAAGCCGGGGCTGCAGGCCGCCGCTGCCGGCCAGACGGCGGCGAAGCTCCTGGACCGGGAGCTAAGCGACGCCTACGAACGTGCCCGTTATGGCGGGCCGGAGCCGGATGACGCGGAGGTGGCCCGGTTCCGCAGCAGGAGCACAGACAAATAAGCGTTTGGGGTCGCCGCTGCTGCACATTGTTCTGCCTTACACTGCTTTGCCATATGAATGATCTATGCCATTAATGGTGATGGAGGGATACCCATATGGAATGCCCATGGTGCTATAAGGAGATGGAGCCGGTCCATGACCGTTGTCCTCATTGTAAGGCGGCGATTTTTTTGCCGGAGGAGGCCGTATTGGAGGCGGAGCCCGGGGAGCTGGAGGGCGAAGAGGCGGGAGAGGAGCGGGATCTCTCGGATAGAGTGGAAGACATCATCGCCAGCCGCTTCCGGTGCACCAAGTGCGGGGGCAGATCCAGCAGCATCCAGGAGGTGGCGATGACCGGAACGGGTTTATCCAAGCTGTTGGATATCCAGCATCATCATTATTTATTTGTTTCGTGCACGGATTGCGGGTTTGTGGAGATTTATGACCCGAATATTTTACGCGGTAAAAAATCGGGGGAGCTTGGTTCCACACTGGACTTTTTCTTCGGCTGATTTCTGACTGGCAGCCGGGCTTCTTTTGCCGGGGAGTAACCTGTTCAAGCTTTCGCCCATATCCTGATATCATGTACAGCTGCGAAAGAGCCGCTCTTACGTTCCCGTAAAGAGCGGCTTCATGCTACAGGAGGGGGCGAAAACAGCGTGATTGAGGTTAAAGGTGTAATAGCAAACCAGCCGCCGGCGGGAGCGACTCCTGCGGAGACGGAGATTTTCTGGATGAAGGCCGGCCAACAGACCATGTACCGGTATGCTTCATGGGAGGAGCTGGGCTTTGAGCTCCGAACCAGGGTGCTGCTTACGGAAGCGGCGCAGGCCTTGCAGACAAGCGGCGCCCAATTTGCGGTATTCCGGGAATCCCGCTGCAATCCCCGGTATTGGAGACGGGATGAGAGAGGGGGCTTTCGGCTTCTGCCGAATGTGACCCCTGCAGACGGGATCCGCAATATTTTTCAGGAAGGGCCGCTGTATGCCTTCGAGTGTGCGACGGCCATGGTGATTGTGCTGTACAAGGGTATGCTGGACAGTCTCGGGGACGGGCTGTTTAACCTGTGGTTCGGAGGACTGCTTTTGTACGATTGGCACTATGATGAGGACCTGATGCTGGTGGATTCCAAAAAACCTCAGGATGCGGTGCCGGGAGATGTGCAGTATTTCAAAAATCCGGATGTTTCGCCGGACCACCCGGAATGGCAGGGGGAGAATGTGCTGCTGTTGTTTAACGGCCTCTATTATGGCCATGGCATCGGCATCAAAACCGGCGGGGAGATCATCGAGTCCTTAAACCGGAAGCGCCGCCCCTTCAGCCAGACCTCGGCTTATCTGATGGATATCGTGGTCCATCCGGATTATCCGAAGCTGTACCGCACCATAATTGGGGGAAGCGGGTGGAATCAGCCTCTCCCCGCCCAATATGGCGGCAGCCCCTGGAATCCTCCGGGGCCTATCGGGTTCCCGCCAGCACAAAGAACCTCCGTGGGTGTGAAACCGCCGCAGGTGAGAAGGATGCAGGTGAAGATTGGAAGGGATGCCTTCGTATAAAATGGGAAACGTGCTGCTGCGATAAAGCGGCGTGAAAGGTAAGTTGAAAGTGGGGTAAAGCCGGGTTGAAAGTAGGTTAAAGGTGGATTGAAGCGGGTAAAGGCGGGTTGAAAGTAGGTTGAAGGTGAGTTAAATATGCTCGCAAGGTGCCGTGAAATGCAAAAGTGGATCTATTTCTCCCGATAATAATCCGTTGCGGTCGCATCCTGCAAAAGTGCAGTTATTTTGCTTACTTCAGGGTCATTTCCCGTGTATCTAGAGAAATAACTGCATTTTTGCAGTTATACAGGCTGAAATCGGATGAACGGGTAGAAATAACTACACTTTTGCAGTTGCCCAACAGTTGTGTCCGCCAACTTTTGCTGCCCGGCGGCGCTGATTCGAGCAGCCGCGAGGGCACAGCGCAAATACTGGATATGGCCTTTGGAGGCTGCCTCAATCCTCCAGCCCCAAACGAGCAGTCCTTGACTTCCTCCATTTTTAGCTTGCCCACCCTTAACCCGCTAACCTTCTGCTACCCATCGATGTATCCACTGATGCGGGCAGCCGCGAGGGCACAGCGGCACCCGCGACAGACATGAAACAGTCACCTCCACTTTTCCAGCTCACCCGCGATATTCTCCCGGGTCAGCTTGCGCCGGTGCAGAGCCAGGCTGGGAGACTCCACATTGTATTGGACGATGCGCTTGTTCAGCTCGGCCAGTTGTCCGTCGATGGACGGGTCATCAGGCGTACGCTTCAACAGATGCACGATATCTTCGATGGATTCCTTGATGGTCAGCCGCAGAAGCACCCAAGGGTGTGGGACACCCGCCTGTTTCAGGATGGTGTTCATCACATCCCCTGTGGGCACCGTCAGGGGTTTGCCCTTGCCGGGCAGACGGTCCAACCCGCCACCCGCCACGAACTCCTCGTATTTTTCATCCAGCCAATGGGTTAATTGAGTTTGACCTGCAGAGACCGCATCCTGATCCACATAGATTTCGGCAGGCAGCGGAATGGTGGGGCGCGGTTCATTCTCCGGCAAGGATGCGGGTTGGGCATTACGGGGATGTTTGGAACGGGAAGGCCACATGGGCGCACCTCCTATTTTCGCGCTTCACAATAAGAAAATGATGAAAAGCCGGGCCTACCTTTAAGAGGCAGTCCCGGCTTTGTTGTATTCATTTATTTGGCTGCAGAACCGGATAAAGTGGAATCCGCGGCACCAAGCAGCTCTTTAGCAAGCTGGACGCTTTCGGCTGAAGGCGGCTCTACATTTTCCAGAGCGTACTTGTAACCCAAGGTTTTCCATTTGTAGACACCCAGCTTGTGGTAAGGAAGAATCTCGATTTTCTTGACATTCTCCAGGGTCTTGATAAATTCCCCCATCCGGCGCAGATGATCCTCGCTGTCGGTCCAGCCGGGAACCAGCACATGGCGGACCCATACGGGCACCTTGTTATCCGAAAGAAAACGGGCGAATTGCAGAATGTTGGCGTTGCTCCGTCCGGTAAGCTTGCGGTGGGCATCGTCGTCCAGATGCTTCAGGTCCAGCAGAACCAGATCCGTATACTGGATCAGCTCCTTAAGCTTGGCCTGAAATCCTTCTTCGGTGCTGTAGCAGCCGCCGGAGCTGTCCACGGTAGTATGAATGCCGCGGGCCTTGCACTTGCGGAACAGGTCAATCATAAAATCCATCTGGAGCAACGGCTCGCCGCCGCTGACGGTAATTCCGCCGCCGGAAGCTTCGATGAAAGGAAGGTAGCTTTCGAAATCAGCCATAATCTCATCCGTTGTCATCACCTTGCCCGTGCCGATTTCCCATGTATCCGCATTGTGGCAGTATAAGCAGCGAAGCAGACAGCCCTGGGTGAACACCACATAGCGAATGCCGGGTCCGTCTACGGTACCGAAGGTTTCAATGGAATGGATATTTCCCTTCATCGTATGCCGCCTCCTTTATGAACATCATCCCAAGTCGTCAGCATAGCATGCGTAAACCCGGGTGTCCAGTAGTCTATTTTGCGAAAAAATTCAAGTGTGCTTTCTTGCAGTCATTGAGATGTATTGCATATATGATGCAGCCGGATCAACCTCTCGGTTTGCGCCGCGGTTATCCCCCGGGGAAAAAATCCGGAATACGCACGAGGCGCATTCCGGGCTTTTCGAGGGCCTTCCGTTTCGTGTTGTTTTACAGGCTGCTGTGGAAGGTACGGTTGATGACGTCTTGCTGCTGCTCGCGGGTCAGCTTGATGAAGTTAACGGCATAGCCGGATACCCGGATGGTCAGCTGCGGATACTTTTCCGGATGCTCCATGGCGTCCGTCAGAGTCTCGCGGTTGAACACGTTGATGTTCAAGTGGTGGCCTTGCTTCACGGCATAGCCGTCCAGGATGGCAACCAGGTTCTTGATCTGGCTCTTGTCATCCTTGCCCAGTGCGTGCGGCACGATGGAGAAGGTGTTGGAAATACCGTCGACTGATGCTTGGTAAGGCAGCTTGGAGACGGAGGACAAGGAAGCCAATGCGCCCTTCTCGTCGCGGCCGTGCATCGGGTTGGCGCCAGGTGCGAACGGTTCGCCGGCACGGCGTCCGTCCGGAGTGTTACCGGTTTTCTTGCCATACACCACGT
>JAEWMH010000215.1 GCA_023393235.1 Bacillota bacterium
ATATGGGCCTTGAAGAGCCTGCAGAAATAAGAGCCGTTCATCAGCCCGATCTCCTCCGCGATCAAAGAAACCGGCTTGTGGGTGGTGGTCAGCAGGTGGACCGCCTGATGGATCCGGCGGGTGGCAATATAATCCGAGATGGTGATGCCGGTGGCTGCTTTAAACAAGTGGGCAATATGGTACGGAGACAAATGCAGCGCCTGGGCCATTTCCTCCAGACTGTACGGAGCGGTAAAATTGGCCTCGATCCAGCTTAGGATATGCTCCACCTGATGGTTTTTCCTCCGGCTTTCCATATCCGTATCCAGCAGCTCCTGCTTGTCCCATAATTGCTTCAGCTTGCGGAAGAGGATGACCAGAAATAAGGAGGCCTCTTCATTCCGATCCTTCGCGGGAAGAGACGGCAGCCGCTCCTGCATATCAATGAACAACTGCTCCAAATCATCCCCGCCGTCCACCCCGTACAGGCAGGGAAAAGGAAGCTTACCCAAGTGGATAAACTGGAAGAAGCTGTGTAAGGCCGGCCATTTTTGAAAATAACTGTCGAACCGGGTTGGCTCGAAGGTGACCACGGACCGCTCAAAGGACTGGTTATCTGAATAATCCAGACTCAGATGGTGAAGCTGGTAGGGCTGGAACATACACAGCATACCCGGCTTGATGGGGTAGCTGTTGTTATTCACGATCATGGTGCCTTTGCCCTGGTGGATCCACAAAAACTCCATCCCCAGGTGGGAATGGAAGGTTTCCTTATGCTCGTAATTTACACTCTTGCGTTTGTAGGCAAACTGCAAGGGCTCCCCGCTGAAGTGGCCCACCATATATGACATGGGTTCATCCTCCCCGTGGTTCATCGTGAGTGCTAGTGGAGCAATGGCCACTTCGTCAGCATACATTGCGCTTCCGGCTATCTCTACTATATCACAGTCCGGGCTAACAACCGCAATCTGGTGTTATTTTTTCAACTATGGGGAATCACAATTATTGCCCGGCTTGGGCTATTCTTTTATAAGGGGCAACGTCTCTGAGGACAAAATTTTTAATTCTGCTAAAATATGAAGAAAAGCGCTTCCATTTAGCCCAGTGTTGAGGCTGGCTTAGGATTGGAAGCAGCTGCAATATAATGAGCCATGAGGAGGAAACCACATCATGCAAAAGAGTGACGGAATGAATTACGCGCCTAAGGGCAAGCCCAATCCGGTGGTTAAAGCGGGGGAATTCGTAATCGCGGCGGTTGCGTTGGATCATGGGCACATCTATGGAATGGTAAACGGCCTGCTGGAAGCGGGTGCAACCCTGAAGTGGGTGTATGACCGTGACCCGGCCAAGGCAGCAGCCTTCGCCAAGACCTATCCCCAGGTACAGATCGCCTCTACAGAAGAAGAGGTTTTGGCCGATCCGGAGGTGCACCTGATTGCCGGCGCCGCCATCACCTCTGAACGCGGGCCCCTTGGCTTGCGGGCGATGGATGCGGGCAAGGACTATTTTACGGACAAGGCTCCCTTCACCACCCTGGAGCAGCTGGAAGCAGCCCGTGCCAAGGTCAAGGAAACCGGCCGGAAATATATGGTCTACTACAGCGAACGGCTTCACGTGGAATCGGCGGTTTATGCCGGGCAGCTTATCGAGCAGGGCGCTATCGGACGTGTGGTCCAGGTGACAGGCTTCGGCCCGCACCGGTTGAATGCCCCCTCCCGGCCGGACTGGTTCTTCAAGAAGGAGCAATACGGCGGCATCCTCTGCGATATCGGCAGCCATCAGGTGGAGCAGTTCCTGTTCTATGCCGGCTGCAAAAGTGCTCAGGTTCTCCACAGCAAGGTAGCCAACTATAACGCACCGAATTACCCCGAGCTGGAGGACTTCGGCGACGCAACACTGCTGGGGGATAACGGCGCCACCCAATATTTCCGGGTGGACTGGCTGACCCCTAACGGCCTTGGCACCTGGGGCGATGGCCGGACTCTGATCCTGGGCACCGAAGGCTACATCGAGCTCCGCAAATATATCGACATCGCCCGGGACAAATCCAGCAACCACGTGTATCTGGTTAACGGCGAGGGCGAGTACCACTTCCATGTGGACGGCCAAGTGGGGTATCCCTTCTTCGGCGAGCTGATCCTCGACTGCCTGAACCGCACCGAAAAGGCCATGACGCAAGAGCATGCCTTTATGGCCGCGGAGCTGTGCCTGAAGGCGCAAGCCCAGGCTGTGCGCATCGAGGGGTAGGCTGGAAGCCGCAGGGAGCGCGGAGCGATAGAGCGTAAAGCGGCAGAGCTTAAAGCGGCAGAGCGTAAAGCGGCAGAGCTTAAAGCGGCAGAGCGTAAAGCGGCAGAGCGTAAAGCGGCAGAGCGTAAAGCGGCAGAGCGTAAAGCGGCAGAGCGTAAAGCGGCAGAGCGTAAAGCGGCAGAGCTTAAAGCGGCAGAGCTTAAAATATGTAGGAAGCCGCATGACGTTGGGTCATGCGGCTTTTTTTGTTGTGGGACTGGCCACCGTACACACGCGCCGCCTTACGGACCTACGTTCCGTTATTTTGCGAAAACCAGTGTTTTTTCTGATCATACGGACTGTAGAGACGCTATATGAAGGTAAACGGCGGAATTAGGCAGCTTTAGAGGCAAATAAGGTATCCTCTGTCCGCGAAATCCGGGAAAACGTTGAAAACGGGGAAATAGCGCATCCTGTGTCCGTTGGAGCAAACATCCAATTGATCGAGGACCCTGAAAAAATGACATTACCCCCGACTTTTGTCCCCAGCCCACCAATAAACTCCCCCACTATTCGGCTTGCAGCCCAGAGGCGGCCCTAAGTTCGTTCGCCAGATGATGCTGCCAATCGCGCAGCCCCTTCCACGCCTCCGCGTCCTTCATGCGTCCCTCTTGCTCCGCCTTGACCCGTTCTGCCTCACATTCGGTCCAGTGTTTTTTCAGAAAGCTGTCGATAATATTGGCCGCCACCTCTTTGCTTAGCTGCGGCGCCGCCGGTTTAACCGCCATCCCTACTCGCCACCCTCCCGCATCCCCGTTGGACTCACAGCGGTCAATGCCGATGCCGTTGACGGAGATGTCATTTTCATATTGGTAGATGCTGTTTTGCGTTAATACCTGCCCGCGGCTCCAGGCATAGGTTTGCATCAGCTTTTGGGTGACCCCGCGTTGGTACATCGCTTTACAAACTGCATAAGAGCCGTAGATTCCCAACTCATACCCGTCGATCTCCGCATCGAATGCCCGCATATAGGCTTCAATCCGGTCATAGTCCGCTGCCTGCGCATCATAATCCACCGCTGCATAAATGGCGCTGCCCTCCGGCTGACCAACTTGCTTGGCGTGTGCCAATGCTTGTCTGCCGTCGGCTTGTCCCGCGGCAGCGCCCTCCCGGGGACGGCTGGCGGTGCGCTCGAACAGGGAGACAATGTACAATCCCGCCTCGGAAATATCTTTGGCTTCCACGGCCGAAAGCGCCTTCCAGCTGGTTGGATGATCCAGATACCTCCCCACAAAAACAAAACCCTGTGCGGCAAACGCCCGGGCTTTCTCGGCTGTTAACCGGGTGGCGGTATCAAAGCCTTTTGCCATCTTAAGCGGCCCCCCGGTTCTTCGTGTCCAGCTCCTGCCAGGCCTTTTGCACGGCGGCCGTCACGTCCTCTGCGGACAGGCCGATCTTGTCCATACGCAGCCGGTCCAGCACGTAGCGCACCGCCTCGTTAAGCTTATGGTACCCGTCCTCCGTGGCATATTGATGCTCTGCCCAGGCATAGGCCTCCCCCGCCAGCTTATGCAGCAGCTCCCGCTGGGCGGCGCTGGTTCGGGCGGAGAGCCAAGCCTCCACCTTGGAGCGGAGCCGGGCGATCAGAGCCAGGATGAGCATGGCGAGGAGGCCAATAATGGCGGTTGCGATGGTTTCCAGGTAAGGCTGGGAAATTTCGATAATGGTGTTCATAATGATATATCCTCCTTGGAGAGACGGCTTTTGGTTAGCCGCCCATCAGTTTGATTAGTAAGGTGGCACTGGCAATGCCGGTGCCCACCATGGTGACCGTCAGCCCGATCAGCCAGCGCTGGGCGGCCTGCATATCATTCAGACGGTGGTGAGCGGAGCGGGAAGCGTTGGAGTTGTCCGTCACCAGCTTCTCCAGCACCTCCAGCCGCCGGGAATGATCTGTCAGCTCCCGCATCAGCGTCACCACCTCCCGCAGCTGCAGCCGAACCTCGGTCATCTCTTTGACCGTCTCCTTCAAATCTTCGCATGGCGCTGACGCCACGGGACAGTCTTTCTGTGTCATTAGTACCCCCTCCCTTCGGGGAAAAAAATGGCCCCTGGGGATCCAGGGGCACAAAAAATACGCCTTTTGGGCGTCTGCTGTGATTACTCTACAATTAAGGATTCCAAATCGTTGCCCTTAAGGATTTCTGCTACCTGCGGCTTGAGCGTAGCCGGGACATCCTTGTATGCGGTCTTACCGATAATTACCCGCTGGGCAAAAAACATTGCCATCATGTCCTCCCCTCCTTTCGTGTGACATGATCTAGTAAAAGAAACGAATCATCAATAGATCTTCATTGCCATTTCTGCGATGATGTCCTCGATAAAATCAGCCCGGTTAGATAATGCCTGGTTTTGAGCTTTTAGCAGCTTGTTTTCTGCCTCCAATGCATCTACCCGCTCTGCATCCGTTGGCGGTGTCAATTCCGGGGGCAGGTCCTTGATTGCATCCCAAGCTGCTTGAAGCTCCTTGTCTGTGGGCAAAGGTTCTTCTACTTTCCATTCGGAGATATAAACCCCGTTGCCCTGATCCGCGAGAAAGAAGTCTCTACCCGGAATTAAATGTGGGTAAATATGTTTTATGGAACTGGAATAATTCATCACGGTAGCTCCCTCAGTAAAGTTATTGTCAGTCTACAATTTACAATGTCACTGTTCAACAACGCCCCGTTCGTATAATAAGTTCTTTGGAAATTAATATTGTCACCCGCCTGCATGACAACTGTTCCAACAAAAACATCGTATGGCACCCATCTGTTATTCCCGTTATATGCGGATGATGACTCCACAATAATTATTTTTTGTAGTGCTGATACTGAGTTCAATCTAATATTCATAAGAAATGTTCCTGCGGGCCAACTGTAGCCTGCTCCCGAAGTTGACCATGCATACTCCCACTCAATAAGGTACACTCCCTTAACTTGGGCTGTAAACTTTGACCCGTCAAATTCCCCCGAATTTGTTTCACCTTGATAATTAGGGTTAATACTGAATCCGGAAATTGAGCTGGTTACGTCGTTTACGAGGGTAATTCTATTCCAGTATGTTCTGATTCTTGAACGGCGGAGAAGTGCGTTGTAATCATTTTGACCAAGAATTTTAGAACCGTTAAAATATAAAGCGCCGTCTCCGGCGTCACCTATGTTGAGCCTTCCGTCATAATCAGCCATACTACCAGGCCTGTGGAAATCAATATACTTTCCTATTTCAGCGGGGGTCCCAAAATCCGTCAATGAAAGGCTTGTCGCCTCAACCCTCCCCAAAACTTGTAAATTAGATGATATCGTGCCCCCTGTTTTAGGCAAAGCCCCATCCGCCTTAGCCTGTGCAGCCGCTGCAGCCGTCACTCCCGCACTCCCTCGGTCATATGCATCCTTGACCGCTTTAGGCGTAGCAGCCAACACCTCGGATGTATTATTAACCGCACTCGACAGCTGCACCTTCCCCTTAACGGTCAAGCTGGCATCCGGAATGGTGGCGCCGGACACGGCCGTGTCCACATACCCCTTGTTGGCGATGTCTGCCGACACAGACGGAGCCACAACCTGCGCCCGGCCTGCTGAGTCACGCGCCATCAGAGTGCTGACGGTTGGGGCTGATGTGGCTCCATGAGCAGCACTCCCCACTGCTGCATGGGTGTTCAAATTGCTCTGTACCGCATCTACAGTATCCTTCCGCGCAATATCCGCCGCAGCCGAAGGTGCTGCTACTTGCGCCCGGCCAGAGGCATCCCGCTTCATCAGGGTGCTGGCCGTACCGGCATTCGTTGCGGCATCCAAAATGGTCTTAATGGCAGCAATGGTCATCCCCGGCAGGGTCCGCCAGGTTGCTCCGCCTGTGATGGCCTTAATCATGTTGGCCAGCCACCCTAACAGGGTGGTGGGAGTGCCGCTGTCGCCAGTAGGTGCTGTGGTATCGCTCACCGTGCGGCTGCCGATCACCGTATCAGTGGCCGCTCCTGCTGCCAAACCGTTGCTTCCTATTTTGGGTCCGTCTCCTGCAGCCCCCGTGTGACCGTGGCCGGAGGATGCCCCAAATTTTCCGTCCAGCGCATCACTATTGCTGTTCAGATCCTCGATATTGACAACATCCTCGGCACCCGGTTTTTTCAAACCCAAATTATTGGTTGTCTGCACGTTCTTCACTCTCCTTCATAAGTCTTCAGCTGATTCCAGGTCATGGATTTGGCCTTTTCCCAGGTCAGCCCGTAATTCTTCAAGGTCTCCCAGATGACGTAGCGGTACTCAAAGGTATATGACACATGAGCCGGCTTAATCTGGTTCAGCAGCTTCATAAATTCCGCCAGATTCGGCGGAATGCCCAAAAAGCCGATGAACCGGATAACAAACCGGTACTCGGCCGGCACCTCCAGCACCTCCACTTCCCCGCCGGAGAAAGCAGCCGCCGTCTCCATCAGCATCTGCCTGGTAACCGTCCCGGTCCCCCGAAGCTTGGCCAAAATCTGCTTGCGCCGCCGTTCCGCCGGTTTGCTCGGGTCTACATTCAGAGCCAGCTCCTGCTCCCAACGGCTAAGTCCCCAGGTGGCGGAGCCGACAAAATACTGGTCCAATACATCGCTAATGCCGTCACGCAGCGCCCCGATCTCTCCAGCCGCCGATTCCTGCAACACCACCATAGTCCCACCAGGCACCCGGTAGTATTCCGGCAGATACCGGAGCAGATCCGGAACATACGGTTCCGTTCCTGCCTGATCCTCAGCGTCCAGGCTATAACCCAACACCCCGTATTGCGAGCTTCCGTACGCCATTATTTATCACCCCGCAACTGAGCCCAGGTAAGCGGGCCTTTGGGCATGGCGTCAATAATGCCGTAACCGGCGCGGGTGGTGGGTTTATCTTGTACATCTTGAAACGAAGGTCCATCAGTTAATCTGTTAAATGCGTTCCTATCTCGGGCTACTGTATATGAACCTGATTCATCCACTAAGTTCTGATATGCAAACTGAGACAGCGTATTGCCGATTTCCCACATTTCAAAGCTGGTTAAATAAAACTTAGCTGTACAACGAATTTGCAATTCGTAGTCATTAATTCCATATTTGACAACCCGCAAAGAATCCGGGATATTACTGGGAATGTACAGTTGAACTTCGTCTTTTCGAACTGTTCCCTCCCAAGCTTGCAGAGTAAACTGGAACGGATAGCGGGAAATGCTCCCCTGATTGTAATTGCCCCTACGGAAGCTAACCGTCCCAATCACCGTACCAGCATCATAAAAATTCCCAGTGGATGTAGCCCCTCCTGTACCCGAGCGATCCGCCCCCGTCATCCGGAACAGCTTCTTCCAGCCCAGATCTGTGTCGCCGCCAACCGTGCCGTTATAATATTTCCCATTGGCAAAGGACGACGGCGCAAACGTCACCGGCTTCCCCGTCACCCCCGCCCACGGGACGGCATCCGCTACTTCGGCCGCATCTACCTTGCCGTTATTGTTGGTGTCGTAGATGCCCTTCAGCATGTCCCCGGTGCTCTGAGCTGCGACCAAGAGCACGTTCCCGGTGGCGGTGCCGATATAAAGCTTGCTGGTATCGGTACAATACCCCAGCTCCCCTGCGGCCAACGTGCCGATGGAGGACTCCGCGCCGCGCCGCACTTGAATTAATACTTTTCTGGCCATGCCGCCGCCTCCCTTTCTTAGAAAGTCCCTCCATCAATGACGGCGACCATCAGCCGGTTTCCATTGGCTGTATCGTAAACGATGCTGTCCGCATCGATGCTTGCCTCAATGCCGGTAGCATTGACCACAATGCCCTTGCCCGGCTTTGCGGAAACCGTATCCGCCGCCACATCAATGCCGTTGCCCGCCCCTACATGCAGAGCCACCGTATCCGCCTGGCCGCCGCCCGTCAGACCATTGCCTGCGGTGACGGTTTGAAGCGCGCCGCCGCTGCGGGCCCAGATGGTACCGTTCCAGGTATATTGTTTGGCCTCATCGTCTACGATGGCAGTCATACCCACGGTCGGCACCACAAAAATCCAAGCCGAACCAGACCACTCCGCAATCTGCCCGGCTTTGCCCGCCCACGCTCCCGTAGGGGACGCAGCAACAATATACCGGTCTCCGGCTGCCGGAGACGCCGGCGGCGCAGCCAGGTTCTGATCCTTGACGCTATCCTGGTACTCCTGTCCCGCCCGGGCCAAATCCAATTCGTTCTTGATCTTCTGCGCACTCCACAAATCCGTGCCGCCCACACCCGAGTCGTTAATGACACGGTGCTTGGTGGCATCATCAATATGGGTTTTGATTTCCGCCGCCGTTTTAGTATTGGTGCCATCCGACACCTTGCTGACATGCCCGCCGGTGAGATCCGCCTTCAGCACTTTCCCATAGGTGCTGCCGTCCGCCACATTATCCAGTGTGCCGGTCAAATCCGCCAGCCCGATGGCATTGATTCGCACCCACTGGGTTCCATCGTCCAGGTACAGATAGGCATTATTCGTGCCGCCGCCCGTGACAAAATAGTACCGCCCTGCCACAGCCGCACTGGGCCGGGAGGCGTAAGGCCCCATCATCACCCGGCCAACAAACAGATTCGCCGTGCCATCCCCGATATACACTTCCTTGGTATCCGTGCAAAAGCCCATTTCCCCGGCTAAAAGAGCGCCTCTGGCTACCAGCTCCGCCCTCGTGCCCCGCCGGACCTTAATCGTCTGCGCCATCCATCATTCCCCCTCATAAAATAATCCGCCATCCACCAGCCCAACCGTTTTGTACCGGTCCAGCTCCGCCTGCGTGGCCATCAAGGCCTCCTGCAGCGCGTTCACATCATCGGCCTCAACCTGGTCCCCCGGTGTTTCGTAGCTCACATATACCGCCTGCACCTCGGCAAAAATGCGGATGCGTCTGCGCCAAGGTGTCTCCGCAGGCGTGGACAGAGTCCATGCGGTTATTTCCTGGCCGGTGAGCTTGGGGCCGGTAAAGACCTTCACCGTGCTGTTTATTGCATTGTCATGGGCCAATAAACCCTCATATGCGCCATCTGCTAGCTGAACCTGCTCGTCGATGACGTACACGCCGCCGTCCTGCTTTTTGTTCAGCTTTTCCACAAATACGTCCTGCTGTTTGGGATACACCATGCTACACCCCCAGCTCCACAGTGCCGGCCACAGGCACCTGGTTATCCGCCAGCACCACATTGGCTGTGCCGCCGTTAACGGTCAGCGCCGTATAATCCAGCACACCGTCAGTGCCCAGGAGCAGCGTCCCGATTTTGGCAAAGCTGACATAAGTTGCAGCAAACGCCACACCCCGCAGATAAGCCGCCAACGCAGCATGGAAGCTGTCCTGGATCGCCTGGAGCGTGTAGCCCATAGCCGGCACAATGGTGGCTTTTACCTGAATGCTCAAACCAGCTGCCGAAACAACCGTTACCGCCACACAAACCGGACGGACCGTTTCAATATATGCTGCCACCGCTTCTACCAATGTGGGGGAAGCCGGCTCCCGATCCGTATCCACAATGCTGACCTTCACCGTGCCGGGTCCATTCCACTGCTCCGTCACCTTGGCTGCACCTACCCCCGTTACCGAGGTGGCCCATTGGATATAGTGGGAGGCATTGCCGCTGGTGGCAGGCTGCCGAACCTTCTGCAGAATACGCTCCCGCAGCTGTTCATCCTTCTCCTGATCCTCCCCGGCCAAAAGCACATCCGTCAATTCAGCGCTGGCCAGTCCGGCCACGTAAGAGATTGGCAGCAGCTTGCCCAAAGCGCGGTTTCCCGTTTCCCCTGCCGTCTCGCATTCCAGAACAAACTGTCCCGCCGCTAATCGCCTTACCGCCACAAAGGTCAGGGAATCGCAGGAATATCTGCTTCCCAACGGTACATCCAGGGCTTGGCCCGCCGTATTCCAAAATACTCCCTTGCGCAGCGCCTTGGAGGCTTGTTTTCGGTCCACACCGACTTCCGATCCGCGCCGGTCCAAAAACTCGCCGCTGGACGTATCCCCAAACCCCAGCCGCAAGGCCGCATCCAGGGAAATGTAAGCGTGAGCCAGCTCAGCTGCCGCCGGAGCCAAGGCGTCATGGATAATGCTGCCCTCTCGTTTATCCTCCGTATCCGGCACCTGGGCCAGCATCCGGGCTAAAATCGCCGAATAAGTCTGATGCTCATACAATCGCATTCACCTCCTGGTCGAATGTCCCGGCGGAGCTTTCCACCGTGAACCGTACCGTCATGCTGTCTCCTGTTTGTTCAAACTGAAAATCCCGCACATTCTGAATCCGTGCGTCCTGAAGCAGTGCTTCGGCAATCCTTCGGCGCAGCTCGGACTGGGCATATGCTGGGCTTTGACCCATCAAGTTCTTCAGCTCCACCCCGTAGTCGAAGCTGTAGGCCATATACGCGTACCGTTCGGTCTGCAGGATTTTGAAAACCGCCTGCTTCACCGCCTCCAGACCGTCGATTTTCCCGGCAATACGTCCGGTTTCCGCATCCAGCCTCCAGGTCCGGGAGGGGTGGACCGTGGTTCTGCTGGGCAAGGCGGCAGTTAACTGTCCTCCGGTTGGAATCATAACACCGCCACCTTATCCATAATGAGAAACTGCTGGCCGCCCTGCACCCGCAGGAGAATGACCTTATCCCCTGCTTCCAGCCCCGGACGGATCACCACGGGAGCGGTCAGACCTTGTCCACCAGAACCGTGGGTATGGCTCAGGTCCAGCTCCAGCCGGGTTAACGAATCGGGCAGAATCAAAAAATCCGCATCCAGGATAAAACGCTGATCCACGTTTACCTGCAGCGGATTGCCGGATATTACCTCACCAAACAAAACGGCCATGGGCTTGCCGGCTTCCATTCCGGTCAAGGCCGCTTGCCGTATGGCATTCAACATGCTGCCTCACCTGCCTTAGGAGCTGCGAGGAAATTAGTATCCGCTTTTGCTGACAAAATCTCCACGGGTTTGGGAGTTTTGTCAGCAAATTAGCGGTACTTTATTTCGTCGCAGTCTCTTAGATTACTTTTAACGTTAATGACATGGTATGGTCATCGCCTTCGAAGCTGTGCTTCGCCTCATCCACCAGCATGGGCAGATTCAGTCCTAGCGCATCAATTACTACCGGCACATACACACCCGCCCGGACCCGGATGTCACCGATAGCATCAACCTTCAGGGATTTGCTCTCCCGGTTTTTCAATTGGGCCAGCTGATCCAGCATGTCCTTGATCTGGGCTTCGTTTTTCTTTTCGTCCACACTTTGGTACAGCTGGAGCACACCCCACTTGGCAATGTTGGCACTGTCCTCCACCATGTGGACCTCCCGCCTGCCGGTTTGCTTATTATCCTTGTACAGCTTGATCCGGTTGTAGGTATCTGAATCAATGTCTGCGGAATAATCGTAGCCGGTCATCAGACTGCCGTCGCCGATATAGAAATCCGTCTTCAGGTTATCTACCAGCCGCAGGGACAGTCCGCCGTAATCATCAAAAAACACATAATGCCGCTGTGTGGACACCAGTGTCAGCGTAATGGCCTTTTCGATGATGTCCAGCAGGGTTTGACCGTCCTCCACCATGGATTCTATGGCAAAGCCCGTATCCTCCAACGTCCCCGTTTGCAGCTTGAAATCCGCAGCCAGTTGGGAGATAATCTCCGAAGCCGTTTGCCCCTTAAAAATATAAAGGGCCTTGGACAGCAGGTACCGGACTTGGTCGTAAGCCTTTACGGAGACCTCTCCGTCCGGGTTATGGCCGACAGAAAACACATAACCGTAGAAAAAACCTGCTCCCTCCTTAAACACCCGGACAATATCCCCGTTGCGGATGGCGAAGCTGTCGGATTGGTAGAATCCGTTGCGGAGCAGGGAAAACTCAATGCTGGCCGGGCGTCCCATCCGGGTGGTGGACCAGGATAAGCCGGAGACAATCTCCGACAGATCCCACATGTTGCCGTCCTTATTATCTAATTGGATGGTAATCATGGGGTGGCCCCCTCCGGTCCCTTCAGCAAATCCTGATTGGGCAGCTGCAGAATTTGGCCGGGAAAGAGCTTTTCAGCAGCCGCATCGGTCAGATGGTTATACTCCTTAATCTTGGCCTGGTAATCCGGGGTGCCATAGACCTTCTGGCTGATGGTAGACAAGGTCTCCTTCTCTTCCGTCACCACATAGAAGGGCTGGAAGCTCCGGTAATTGGCCCGAGGCGGCTCCAACTGCTGTACTTGTCCGTCCTTCACCGTTGCCCTGCGCGCTGCATAGAAGCGGTACTCTTTAAGGCTCAGGCTGATTTGAATATCTCCGTTTTCACCTGCCGTTTCTGACCAATCGAAGCTTTCGATGGATGCCGGTGTGTTGATCTGCAAGCTCGGACCGGTGTAGACAAAACGGATGGGATGCCGGGTCTGCCGCCATTTTTCGATGAGGTCCACGTAATACCGGGGTTCGTAATAATAACGGGCGGTAATAAAGGGGTACTGGTTCCCCGCAGCAGGCAAAATCGCCTCGAAGGAATACTCCGCCAATCCGGGGGACTTGATGACATTAATCTGGCCAAGGCCATAAACCTCATAACCGGAGCCTTCCCCTTGTTGGCTAACCTCGATTTTGCCGGGAAGGACAGGAAGCTCGAAGACCTCCTCCTGATTATTAAACGACAGCCATAACCCATACGCATAACTCATGTCCCATACACCCCCTGGGCGCTGCTGACAATCTGCTCCGTAAGCACCTGCTCAATGCGGGCCACGATGCTGTTAATGTCCGACTCCTGACGGATATCCCCCGTCTGCACATTCACACTGGGCGTCATCTGCACAAAGTTCTGGATATTCTTCATCTCCGCCAGCTCACGCATAGTCGCCAGATCCTCGCCGCTAACCTCGACAGTGTCGTTGATGGAGCCGACTTCGTTGACTTTGCCAATCTTATCGATACCGCCGGCAAGCAACGAATTATCAAAGTTGTTCTTTACGTTTGGATCCTCTTTTCCGCCAAGCACTCCGCCGAATTTATCGCCAAGACCGGTCAGCCCATTTTTTAGTTTATCGATTGCACCACTCCCCATTCCAAAACCCGTATCCCAAGCATCCCCATATTCAATGCGAGAGTCTATCGTCGGAGCACCCCAATCAAGGGTTATTGCCTGGTCATTCTTTCCCCATCCCAGAAGCTTATCTTTCAAGGAGTTGAGTCCCTCTGTCCAATTGGTCCCGAAAATAGCGTCGATAATCTTGGTCACTATAGTACCAAGTGATAAAAACCACGAGATGATGTGTCCTAACAGGTTTTTCACAGCATCACCAAAGCTGTCAAACCCTCCATTAAACACATTCAAAACCCATTCGATTATGCTGACCCATTTCTCGATAAAACGAGTCCATAAGAACTGAATGACAGCATTCAGGATGCCAATAATCGTATTCCAGATCATCGCGCCTAGAACCAAAAAGGCACCAACTATGCCTCCTATAACTTGGCCAACCGTTTCACCGAAATATACAACAGCCATGATCAGGGCAAAAATAACTGCAATAATAAGCAGAATAGGCCAGTTGATCATCAACCATACTCCTAGCTGCGTTAAAAGAGGCGGAATCATGGCAAGAAGCGGGGGAAGTATCATCCATAAAGCCATAACCAAACCGCTAGCGATTAATCCTACCAGGAGGGGGATATTGGTAGAGAGAAAATTTACAATCCCCATAAAGCCTTTTGCCAGCCAAGTGACTAACGACACAACAATATAAAGTCCCTTACCAAACAGAGTAAAAAACGGGGTGAACTTTCCCGAATCAAAAGCATCCGTAATCATAGAAATTAAGGG
>JAEWMH010000217.1 GCA_023393235.1 Bacillota bacterium
CCCTTAGCGCCCCAAAATCCAGTTTTTCGGATTCTGACGGAACTGAGCGACTCTTAGACAGCTGGAGGAGGCTCAAACTACCTGCATCCCTCCTCTAAGGGCTTCTGAGTTCCGTTAGCGCGGCAAAAGTGTGTTTTAAAGCCCGTAAGCGTCTCTGAGTTCCGTTAGCGCGGAGCGACGGATTCTGGTATGATCGTCACAAACCAACGAACCAATGAGGAGGTTACGGCATGGCGAACCATACGGAAGCAACAACAGAGGCAGTAACGGGACAACAAGCGCCGGACTTTAAGCTGGAGGCGGCTGACGGCCGGGAATACAGCCTGCAGGATTTTGCAGGCAAGATGGTCGTGCTCTATTTTTACCCTAAGGACAGCACCCCCGGCTGCACTCAGGAGGCTTGCGATTTCCGGGATTACAATGGGAGAATCGAGGCCGAAGGAGCTGTTATTCTGGGCATCAGTCCGGATAGTCTGAAGTCCCACGGGAAATTTGCGGACAAGCATAGTCTGCCGTTCCCCCTGCTGTCCGATCCGGAGCATCAGGTGTGTGAGCGTTTCGGCGTGTGGCAGCTCAAAAAAATGGCCGGGCGGGAATACATGGGTGTGGTGCGGTCGACCTTCCTCATTGACGGAGAGGGGCGTATTGCCTGGGAGTGGCGGAAAGTAAAGGTAAACGGTCACGTGGATGAGGTGCTTCAAGCGATTCAGGAGCTGAAGTCTAGCAGCTGAACCGCTACATTTTCGGGAATGCATAGCATAAGACTAGCGGACCGTACCGGCCATAACGGACTGTGCGGATTGCGGAAGCGTTTGTCATAAGGGTGAGAGGCCTCCCATATACTCTATCAGAACGATCTGGTAGAAATGACGGGAGGCCTTTTGCATGTTCAAAGGGAAACAGGGCAGGGGACGATGGGGTTGGAAACGGGCGGGCGGCTTCCTGGCAGCCGTTTGTCTTTTCATGGAGCTGGCAGGCCCAGTTGGACATAGTGTACGTGCAGAAGGCGCGTCCCAACAGGCGTCAGTTGAAGCCCCGGCGGCACGAGCGGTACAAGCGGTACAAGTGCCAGGGGCTGAGCCGGCCGAACGGAGCAGCGAAGAAGCGTATGCCGTTTTGGCGGGAGGCAGCCGCATCCGGACCGAGCGGAAATACACCGTTCCGGACCAACCAACCGTGTACCTGACCTTTGACGACGGGCCCAGCAAATATACGGAGCAAGTGTTGGATATTTTGAGAGAGGAAGATATCAAAGCGACGTTTTTTGTGGTGGGACAGCTTGTCCCCGACCGCAAGGCAGTGGTGGCCCGGATTGCCCGGGAGGGCCATGCCATCGGCAACCATACCTATAACCATGTTTACAGTGAGCTGTACGGCAGCTTCAAGGGATTTTGGAACCAAGCGCTGAAAACGGACCTGCTTCTGGAGGAAGTTTTGGGTGAAAAGCCGTTTTTATTACGGGCGCCCGGGGGCACCGCTACCAACTTCGACGCCTTCTATTTCTATTATCTGGAGCAGGCGGGGTATACCGTGGTGGATTGGAATGTAGATTCCCGGGATGCCACCCGGCAGGGAGTTCCGGCAGAGGAGATTGTGGCCGCTGTCAAAAAAAGCCCGCTTAAACATCAGCTAACCGTTCTGATGCATGACGGGGCGGGGCATGGGGAAACCGTCAAGGCGCTGCCGGAGATTATCGCCTACTACAAGGAGCAGGGATATGCCTTCGCCGCGCTGGACAGAAGCGTAAAGCCGGAGCAATTTGCACTTGCCCGGAGCAAATGGGCCAGAAGCTATTCCCCCGACAGCTTCGCCGCCTCCGCTGCGCTTGTGGCCGCATCAGGTCTGGAGCGGCTGGAAAAGAATCAGCAGGCGGAGCAGGAGCGGCTCCTGGCGCAGCAGTCCCTCCGGGCCCAGGAGGAGGCCGCCGCTGCGTTGACTGCTCTTGCCCGGCAGCGGGCGGAGGAGGTTCCCTTGTCGGTCACCTTGGAGGCGGGCGGCGCCTGGGTGCTTGCGCCAGGCAGCTATTCCTTTGCCCATGGGCGGTTTGCTGTTCCATTGAGAGGGCTGGCGGAGCAGCTGGGAGCCCATGTGTCCTGGGATGAGGCCAAACGGACGGCCACCGTCCGCTCCGGGCTTCTGACTGTAGAAGTCGATCCTGTGCGTCGGACCATAACAGAGGTACGGCCAGGACGTCCGCCCGCCGTCCGGTTTCTGGCGGATGTGAGCCTGGCGGACGGCGAAATCCGCATCCCGCTGCGGTATGGCGCGGGACTATTGGGAAGCAGCGTACAAGGCTATTCCCTTGATCCCTCGGACCGCAATGTGCAATTAGCCTCCATAAGCGGCAGGCCCACCGCCATCCTTCATCCTTTTGACAGCTGGCCGCTGGTGTAAGAGACTGCGGCGAAATAAGCACCGTTCATTTGCTGACAATGCTTCTCCCAAATCTCTCACTTGCATGTCTAAAACGCTAGAAATCCGGAAAAGCTAGAGATACAAGAATCCGGATTTGGAGGTTTTAACATGTCTAGTTTGTCCCATAGTATGCCCTTTGAGGAACCGCTGCTGCAGCTCGAGCGTGTTATCGCCAATATTGAAAAGGTAATGGTCGGCAAACGCCGTCCCGTGGAGCTGGTTATGACATCCCTTCTGTGCGGAGGTCATGTGCTTCTGGAGGATGTGCCCGGCGTGGGCAAAACCATGCTGGTCAAAGCCCTGGCCAAAACCGTGGACGCCGGCTTTAAGCGCATCCAGTTTACCCCTGATCTGCTGCCCTCGGACGTAACGGGGGTGTCCGTCTACAACCGAGGCCTGTCGGCCTTCCAGTTCCGCCCCGGCCCCCTGTTTACCAACATTGTGCTGGCCGATGAGCTGAACCGTACCTCTCCCAAAACCCAAGCCGCCCTTCTGGAGGCTATGGAGGAGCGGCATGTTACGGTGGACGGGGAAACCTATCCCCTGCCCCGCCCCTTCCTGATCCTGGCCACCCAGAACCCGCTGGACCATGCGGGCACCTACCAGCTGCCGGAGGCGCAGCTGGACCGTTTCTTCATGCGTATCCGGCTGGGGTATCCCGACCGCGGGCATGAGGTGGAGATGATGGGCCGGATGCAGGAGGTCTCACCATTGGACACCCTGAAGCCGGTGCTGCTCAAAGAAGAGCTTCAGCTGCTTCAACGGCAGGTCCGGCATGTCCATGTGGACGAATCATTGAAGGAATATATGGTGGAGCTGGCCGCTGCCACCCGCAAGCATAAGGACGCCGTGCTGGGAGCCAGCCCCCGGGCGGTGCTGGCGCTGATGCTGGCGTCCCAAGGCACCGCCTACCGCAAGGGCCGCAGCTACGTGGTGCCCGACGATATCAAGGATATGCTGGAGCCGGTGCTGGCCCACCGGATTCTCCTGACCCAGGAGGCCCGTATGGCCGGGCGTGTCTCTGAGCTGATTCTCCGCCAGGCGGCCGCAGAGGTGCCAGTGCCGGGCCTGCGCTATGCGCCGGGCTCGTAAGGAGGAGGAGCGGCATGATCATCCGCAGCCTATACCGGCTGGCATTCTTCCTATTATTGGCCGCAGGCGCCGGTGCGCTGGCTGTGCTGCGGGGCGGACAGGCGGCCTGGTTTTTGGCCTGGCTCTTGACGGGGGCGGGAGCGGTGTCCCTGTCCGTCTTTTTGTTTACGCTGATGAAGGCGGAGGTTTCCCGCAGCGGGGAGAACCATATGCTGTACCCCAAGGATGAGCTAACGGTGGAGCTCAAGATCCGCCATACCTCTTTTTTGCCTGTGCTGTGGATGTCCGTAGCCGACCATTTCGTGCGGGAGGCCGACGGGCACTTGTATACGGTGCAGAAACGGGTGTTTCCGGGCTGGAAGCGGACCTTCACGGTCCGTTACCGGATTTCGGGGCTGGAGCGGGGAAGCTACCGGTACACGGGAACGGAGCTTGCAGCCGGGGATTGCTGGGGACTTGTCCAAAAAAGACGGCTGCTTCCCGGCTCCGGTGGCTTTACGGTGCTGCCGGAGGGCAGGGCCGTACTGCCCGTTGGCCTGCCGAAGGGTTCAGGTGGTGATGAAACGGAAGGGGCTTCTCCCTTCCGTCCGTCCATGCCCGGGCATGGGGTCCGCCCGTACGAGAATGGGGATCCCCTGCACCGGATCCACTGGAAATCCACCGCACGCCGGGACGGGCTGATGACCCGGATGGAAGAACCCGCCCTGGAGTGGCGGTTTCAGGTGTATGTGGACGCCAGCGCCTCTTCTTATCAGGGGCGGTCCGAGCTGTTCGAGCAGGCCATCCGCTGGGCGGCGGGCATCCTCCAGGCGGCCGGGGACATCCGGGCCATGGCGGGGTTGGCTGCTAACGGCAAGCCGGAAATCCGGCTGCCTCCCCATCTGCCGGATAACGGCCTGCCGGCACTGCGTCTGCTTGCCGTTCTGGAGACAGCCGGCGGGCAGAGCTTCGCCGAATTGCTCATGAACGGCGGGAGCCGTCCGGGGAGCAGCACCGATGCGGCGGTGGCGGTAACGCCGGTAATCGATTTTGCGGTGGAGCGGGCATTGGGCCAGCTGTGCCAGGGAGGCCGCCAGGTATTCGTGTATCATCTGCTGGGAGCAAGGCTGGCGGGAGAGCGGGAGCTGGAGCAAAAACGGCGGCTTGAGGCGGCAGGCTGCCGGGTGCACCAAATCCGCGAAGCCCGCTTGGAGAGGACGGTGAGGCTCCATGCCGAATCGGAAGGCGCCTGAGCCCCTGCGGCTGCGCAGGAGGGCCTTGTCAGCAGCCGGTGCCCCCAACGAGGAAGGACGCGCCGGCAATGCTGCGGCGGGACTATCCGGCTCCTCCACGGCCGCAGCTTCATCTAACATACCGCCTCCGGCACAGCCCGGGCACGGAGGCTTGTATCCCGCCCTGCCGGGTACCCGCTTGGCGGCAGGACTGTTGTTCCTGGTGCTCCTGTGGGCATGGATCAAACCCATTGCCATGCTGTCCGGCTGGAAAACGCCGGACAAGCTGGGGCCGCTGCTTGCGGCCATGGGCATTTGTGTGCTGCTGGATATGGCGAATATGTCCGTTTGGAAAAGTGCGCCCTTGAAGGGTTTGGCCGCATGGCTGGCGGTGGGCTGGATTTTCCGCGGAAGTGCGGGGGAGGAGGCCTTCCCTGTGGGCTGGTTCCGGCAGTATGGCGCTGTGCTGGCCCAGGATACAGAGGCATTCCTGACGGGAAATGCCGGAGCCATCAGCGGTGAACACCGGACCCTGATTTTCCTGGCAGGCTGGATGGTGCTGGCCGGGGTGGTTCAGGCCCTGCTCCTGCACAGCCGCAGAGCCTTATGGCTGCTGGCCGTCACCTGGACCTATCTGGCAGGGCTGCAGCTATGGCCCGGCGTGGACACCACCGGGGAGCTGATCGCCTCCGGTGCGGCGGGGCTGGCTTTATTGGCGATGCTGAACCTGGACCGAATCGGTGCGGCAGGCAAGCCGGAGCTGACCCGGACTCCACCGGCAAACCGTCTTACCGCCGCAGCCCCGGCTGCTCCAATAAACACAGATTCACCGTTGGCCCCGGCGGCCAATACGCCTCATATTTCCCCGGCTGCGGGGGGAAGCCAGGCTGCTCCGTCTCCGGCCACCCCGGTGCGGATTGCTTATGACCGGAGGGGCAGAGCCTTTGTCCCTCCTTGGGCATACGGACTGGCGCTTATGCTGACCTTGGCTTTGTTCCTGGCGGCATGGGCCGGGAGCGGCGGGCAGAAGGGTCCTCTGCGTCCGCTGGACATGGGGAATTTCAGCAAATGGGCGCAGACGCTTGTGTCCCTGTGGTCCTCCGACGGGGAAGACAGCCCGTCTGCCCGTGCCGTTTTTGCAGGCGGTGGCGGCGTCACCGGCTACAGCAGCGGCGATTACCGGCTGGGCGGACCGCTGACAATACGGGATGAGCCGGTTTTTACCGCACGTTCCCCCGTCAGCACCTACTGGCGCGGAGAGAGCAAGGATTATTATGACGGCTCCGGCTGGAGCAGCCGGTCGGCAGGTCCAGCAGAGGCGGCAGAGGGGCAAATGGCAGATTCCTTTGCACATACCGTCACCCAGGAGCTGCTGTACAGCGGGCGGCAGGACATGAATCTGCTGTTCGCCGGCGGCAGAATCGAGCAGGTGGAAGCCTTGTATACAGCCGACGGCAGTCAGGCTCCGGCAGATAACCTGATCCTGGATGTGCCGTCAGGCAGGTATGATTTCCGTGCCTCCGGCAAGCAGCTGGGCTATGCCCGTTTTAAGGCCAGGCTGAACGGGTATCCCGAAGCGGCCCTGATGAATGCGGCGGGAGAGATTCCCCCGGGGATAGCGGCGGCGCATCTCCAGCTTCCGGACAAGCTGCCGGAGCGGGTGCGAGAGCTGGCCCTGGCCGTTTCCGCACCCGGGACAACTGCCTACGCCAAAGCGGCTCTGCTGCAAGCCTATCTTCAGGAGCATTACCGCTACAGTCTGACGGACGTAGCTGTTCCGGCCAACGGACAGGACTTTGTGGATGCTTTCCTGTTCGGCTCGGCGGGAGGATATTGCGACTATTTCTCTACTTCCTTCGCCGTGTTGCTGCGCGCCTCGGGGGTTCCTGCCAGGTGGGTCAAGGGCTTCGCACCGGGTGAGGCCACCCCGGATGAAACCGGCGCTGTGCAGACCATAGCTGTCAGCACCCGCAACGCCCATTCCTGGGTGGAGCTGTATCTTCCTGGCCTTGGCTGGGTGGCAATGGACCCCACACCGGGCTTCGCCGGCTTTCAGCCTGGGGACACATCCGCATCACCGGAGCAAGCGCTTGCTCTTCATACGGGGAGAGAGGCAGCATCCTCCAACAGACGGGTTCACCGGCTGTTGGAACAATGGGATAACAGCTACCGCGAGTTTAAGCAGGCTGCGGGAGAGCAGCTTTCCCAATGGTCCGCTCATACAGCGGAGGCTCTAAGGAAGCACCGCTTCACGGCAGTGCTTCTGGCTGCTGCCGCCGCACCGCTCCTGTACTGGGTGCTCCGCAGGCGGCATCTGCTCCGGCTTATGCTCAGCCTGCACTTCCGCTCCCGCGGACGGAAGGGGGGCGAGGCGGGACAGCGGCTGGTGGAACGGCTGTGGCAGCGTGTGTTCCGGCTGTATGGCCCGCCCGTGCCCGGGCAGACGCTCCGGGAATATGCAGCCGAGACGGGCCGGCGTTGGCCGGGTAAGACGGAGGCGCTTTACGAGCTGACGGAGCTGTCGGAGAAAATGCATTTTTCCCCGGAGGGCTCCGCCTGGATCAGCGGCAGGAAGCTGGAGCGTTTGTGGCGCACCTTTTTCGGGCCGTCCCTTGCTTCTTCAGGTAAGCTTCCCGCTGGGGGAGCTGCCGGAATGGAGCCGCCTGTATCCCACTAAGCTGCACTTTTTTCGATTTACGCTATCCTTTCGTCCTTGACGGAGGATAGCGTTTCTATTTTTTGGAGAAAATCTTGAATGGAGAAGATTGTCCTTACGAAAGGGTGGGTCTCATGATCATGCTGATGGGGTGGTTATTGTTTCTGCCGCCATGGCTTTTGCTGGTTTTCCTCAAGCCGGAGCGCAAGCGGCGGTTTTTGTCCGCCACCTTTCTGGTTATTGCGCTGTGTGCACTTTGCTACGAAATATCCGCGCAGCTGGGCTGGTGGGAGCAGAGGGAGCGCGCCTTTTACTTCACGAATATGAACTCGCTTGTTTTCGGCTTATTGCCGGTGGCGGCGCTGATCATGTTCTATCTGACTTACCCCAATCCGTGGCTGTATTTCGGCGGAAATCTTGCCCTGGATACGGTTCAGTGTTACCTGATCGTCCCTTATATATTGGAAAAGGTGGGTATATTCGAAATGAAGACGATGAGCCATACCGGGCTGTATCTGCTGCAAACGCTTGTTGCCGCGCTGATTTTTTTCTATCAGAAGTGGTATGAGCGTGGCAAATCCTACGACACCGAGCCGCCTCTAGAGGAATGGCTCCGCCGTTGGAGCTTCCGGCAAAGGGCCAGGTAAAGCCGGAGCCTTCATCATTTTTGCATTCAAAAGAATCGGGGTGTAGGAATGTCCACTTGGCTTGCATGGCTCTTATTTCTGCCACCATGGCTGCTGCTGGTGTTTTTGGAGCCGGAACGCAAAAGGCGGGTTGTTCCTCCTGCGCTCCTGGCCTGTCTGTGCTCCACCGTCATTTTCCAAATCGCTGTGGAATTGGACTGGTGGTCGATCACTACCAATATTTTTTATTTCACACAAATCTCCGCCTTCGTCTATGGCTTCCTGCCGGTGGGGGCGTTGATTTCCTTTTACTGGACCTATCCCAATCCGTGGCTGTTCTTTGGCTTTAATCTGCTGATCGATGCGGTACAGGCTTATGTAATCAGTCCGTACATTTTTGAAAAAGCGGATTTTTACCAAATGACCGGAATGGGCCACACGGGCTTGTTTATGCTGCAGACCGGCGTTTCCGTGGTCTGTATACCTTTCAGCTGTGGCTGGAACGCGGACGGCATGGGGAAGGAGACGAGGTGCCGATGGAAAGGTGGCTGCGCCAGTGGTCCTTCCGGGCGAAGGCGAGGTAAGGGCGCGGGCAAATCTGGGGCGTGTGGTCAGGCTAACCTTGGAATTGTTCTGAATCAGCCACATATAGGGGCAACTATGGCCTCCCGGCTGCTTCCCCCCTTTACAAGCCTGCTATGGAACGTTTAGAATATTATGCATCAAATATGTGGGCGCAGCCGTGTTGGACGGGCGTCCTGGAAAGCGCAGGTAAATGATGAAGCCGAATGAAATCGTTGTCGTGCTGGACTTTGGCGGCCAATACAACCAGCTGATTGCAAGACGTATCCGGGATTTGGGAGTGTACAGTGAGCTGTTGCCGTATAATGTTTCGCTGGACAGGCTCAAGGCGCTTACGCCTAAGGGCATTGTATTCTCCGGAGGGCCTTCCAGCGTGTATGCGGAGGGAGCGCCTCATGTGGACCCGGCGATTTACGATCTGGGCATTCCGGTGCTGGGCATCTGCTACGGCATGCAGCTGATGGCATTCCAATTGAACGGTAAGGTGGAGCGGGCGGCCAAGCGGGAATACGGCAAGGCTGACGTGGAATTCGCCGAAGGCAACAAGCTGGCCCATGGCCTGGAGAAAAAACAGACGGTATGGATGAGCCATGGGGACATGGTTTCCCAGGTGCCGGAGGGTTTCGTGATTGACGCCTTCACCGCCCACGCCCCTGTCGCCGGTATGAGTCATGGAGAGCGGGATATGTACGCCGTGCAGTTCCATCCCGAGGTGGTGCATTCCGTTTACGGCAACGAGCTGATTCATAACTTCCTATATAATATTTGCGGTTGCCATGGCAATTGGAGCATGGAAACCTTCATCGAAGATACAGTCAAAAGCATCCGCGACCAGGTGGGCAGCGACAAGGTGCTGTGCGCACTCTCCGGCGGTGTGGATTCCTCCGTTGTGGCGATTCTGCTCCACAAGGCTATCGGTGACCAACTGACTTGTATGTTCATCGACCATGGATTGCTGCGCAAGGGTGAGGCCGAAAGCGTGATGGAAACCTTCGTCGGCAAGTTCGATATGAAGGTTGTGAAGATTGATGCCAGGGACCGGTTCCTGGGCAATCTGGCGGGTGTGGATGATCCGGAGAAAAAGCGGAAGATCATCGGCAACGAGTTTATCCGCGTGTTCGAGGAGGAATCCGCGCAGTTCGACGACTTCGCTTACCTGGCGCAAGGCACCCTGTATACGGATATTATCGAAAGCGGTACGGCTACCGCCCAAACCATCAAGTCCCACCACAACGTGGGCGGGCTGCCTGAGGATATGAAATTCAAGCTGGTGGAGCCCCTGAAGGAGCTCTTCAAGGATGAAGTGCGCAAGGTCGGCGAAGCCTGTGGTCTGCCTAAGGCGATCGTATGGCGCCAGCCGTTTCCGGGTCCGGGTCTGGCTATCCGGGTGCTGGGCGAGGTTACCGAGGACAAGCTGCACATCGTCCGCGAATCCGATGCCATCCTGCGTGAAGAGATCGCCGCGGCAGGTTTGGACCGTGAAATCTGGCAATACTTCACCGCGCTGCCCAACATGAAATCCGTAGGGGTTATGGGCGACGAACGCACCTACTCCTACACAGTGGGCATCCGCGCCGTCACCTCCATCGACGGCATGACCGCCGACTGGGCCCGCATCCCGTGGGACGTGCTGGAGAAAATCTCCGTGCGCATCGTCAACGAAGTCGAAAACGTCAACCGTGTGGTGTATGATATCACCTCCAAACCCCCGGCTACCATTGAGTGGGAGTAAGAGGGATTAGTTGAACCCAGAATAATATGCTTGTAAAAATCCGCCCAGCCGCGTCTCCCAAGACGTGTGCCAGGCGGATTTTTTTGCTGAGGACACCAACTCCTGCCTGTTCTTGGACCGACCATACAGCATACCGCCCAACCGGTCGAATCCTTGGACCGACCATACAGCGTACCGCCTCATCCCGGGCGAATCCTTGGACTGGCCATACTTCATGCCGCTGCCCCAGCCCCGTGTTCCGTTTTCCGTGCTCGAGGTAACGGACCGTGAGGCACTAGCGATGCGTCAAACCTAACATGGAATTATCCAATATTCCTAAATATGGGTTAATTTGAACATCGTCACCTGGTCAAACCTGAAAAAAACTCCTAATGTAGAAGGATGGCGCGTTATCCATCCCCCTTACAAAAGGAGCCCTCATGGATAACATATCGAATTTGTCTACCCTTTGTCAATGCCTTCGTCTCCTTGACATAGGCCAGTATCGTTCCGATCTGGATGATCATCGAGCGAAACAATTGTTTGTCGGCTCGACCATCCAGTTGCACGTTGTCGGTCAACTCTTAAACTTACGATCCTACAAGCAAATCGCCGAACAACTCCATGCCCATAAGACCTTGCGCAAACTGACAAAGCTCGAATCCATCAGCGCTTCCGCGTTGTCTCGGAAAACACCGAAACTCTGCACCTCTTCCCTGCAAGCCTTGTTTGTCGGTTTAGTGAAGCAAATTCAAGCCCTTCAGCAAGGGAAATCCCCGAGGGCTCTAGGGAAATTATGCTTGGTGGATGCCACAGAGTTGAAATTGCCGCTGCATCTGTCTGGCTGGGCCTATTGCTCGTCAAGCAAACAAGGCGTCAAAATGCATACGCGTGTGGTAGTGGACCGTTCGCCAACCGTCTTTCCCGATCGCATTATTGCGTCGACTGCCGATGTCAATGAAACGGAAGTTGCAGTCGAGTTGGTGACCGACCCCGATGCGATTCATGTCATGGACCGCGGCTACCAAAAACACGAGCACTTTGAGAAATGGACCGAGCAGAACCTGTTGTTTGTGTGCCGCATCCGGGAAAGTACCCGATGGATCGTCAGGCGGGATTACCGAATTTCCAAGGCTGACAAGTCCTTCATCACTCTCGACCAAAAGGTCATCCTGAATAAGTGCAAGGTTCCGGTACGGCTTGTGGTCTTCGAGGATGAACATGGACGGTGTTACCATGTGGTGACCAATTGCTGGAACCGAAGCGCAGTAGAAATCGCACAGATATATAAGCAGCGCTGGCTCATTGAACTTTTTTTCAAGTGGATGAAACAGCATTTACGGCTAATCCAAGTGTTCAGCTACTCGCCCGAGGGCATCTGGAACCAAATGTACTTGGCTCTCATTGCCTTTGCCTTGTGCAGGCTGATCCACTTGCGGACACAAACATCCAAAACCGTATGGGACGTACTGCAATGGATTCGGATCTACGCTCATGCTCAGTGGAGAGTATTCCAAGAGGCCTTACACAGGAAGCCCACCCGAACGTCGAGAGGAAGACAAGTGGTGGACAGACCGCCAAAGGAAGAACAGGTACTCAAAAAAATCATCGTGAAGTAACAAGCAGATAGCCAAAAAAAGGAAAATGCCGCCATGTTTAGCTGCCTATTCTCTTTTTTGATGAAGAGCAGAGAAGAACATGTAAATATTTTCAACAAAATCATGTTTATCCCTATATCTAGGCATCCACCTAGCCATGTTAAGTTTAGTGCATCGCTAGTGACACGGGAGACGCTATTTCAGGAAAAACGGGTGTTTTCGGATCGTTACGGACACAGAAGCCCTTATTTGGCTAAATATCGCCGAAATTGCTAGGATTTTGACTAAATAACGGCCTGTGTGTCCGCGAAAATTCGAAACACCTGGAAACGGGGGAAATAAGGGATCGTGGGTCCGTTACAGGAACACATGTGGTACGGAAACCACTAAAGCCGCAGATAGGGGACCTGACGGATTCCTTTTTCTGCGGCTTTTTTCTATACATGTAGGATAAAAATGCTATAATTGGGATGTAAAATCCAATTCTATCATGGAAGGGCGTTTCCTATGAAAACGAAAACGAGGATTCTATTCCTATCCTGTGTTCTATTGGCTATAGCGGGTTTCTCACAATCGGCAGCAGCCTCCCATTTTCTGCAGGCTGTGTTGTATCCTGCCCGCATCCTATTGAACGGAGAAGAGCTCAGTCTGCCACCCGACCAACCCATGCTGCTGTATAACGAAAAAGCTTACGTGCCCCTCCGGTATTTTAGCGAGCTTGCCGGAGTAGGTGTTGGCTTCGACGAAGCAGATCAAACCATTGAGCTATCCCGGTATGCGGATGAACATGCTTCTGCGGTTTACGATGATATCCTGTTCACCATCCATACAGCCAAAAAGGTTTACGAGCAAACGGAAACCATCCCGATATGGGCCTCAGCAGAGTATATCGGAGAAAACAGCTCCACCCAAGTCATCGGCTATTCTATGCCAACGGGTCCGAGAATCATACATGCCAATATAACGGATAAAGAAGGGTTTTTTATTCCCTTCGGATTTGATGATATCGGAAACGCATTGGTTTTAAAGAAAAACAAACCTGTTGTTTGGGATCTGTCGAAATCCATCAATTCATACCTGTATATCAAAAGCGGGAGTAGACTGGGGTTCAATCCATTCAAGGATAAGCTTATTGAAGCCGGAAGAAATAACCGCTTGCCCAAGGGAACGTACACCATTACCGCCTTGATCCGGTATGAGCCTGATTGGGGTATCGGGAACAAGGAACAACTGCTGAAGCTGGATATTGAAGTCCGTTAAGAAGAGGCTCAGGCGAGCCGCGGCGCTGCCTCGATCGGGGAACAGACCTCTACACGCAAAAAAACCGGAATGCTTGGGACCGCATCCGGTGCAGGGCGTAAGGGTATGGATAAAAAAGTTCAAATCCGGCAAATTTCCGGAGGGCAATTGGGGCAATTCACAATGCTTTTCAAATAGAGCAGATCATGAATGATAATCTGGCCCTGTTCGTAGCTGATTACGCCTTCTTCCTTATAGGTGCTCAGAAGCCGGTTGACGCTTTCGCGGGTGGTGCCGATCATGTTGGCCAAGTCGGTATTGGTCAGCTTGATGCCGAGCTTGATGCTGCCGTCCTCGATTTTTTCGCCGCAGGTATTGGTCAGCCGGATCAAGGTGGAGGCAAGAGCACCGGTTTTGCCGAAAAGCATCAAATCCCGGAATTTGGACTGGGTGGTGCGTTGCATGAGTCCCATCCACTTCATAAATTCAACGGCAAAGTCCCCGTGCTGGTAGATCAGAATCTCCAGGTCCTTCTGCTGGACAACGCCGATGACACTGTCCTTGATAGCTTCACCGTTATAGCCGTAATGCATGTCGCCGTAGCCGCCGAATTCACCAAAAAAATCTCCCTTTTGAAGGATGTTAAGGATCAGTTCCTTGCCGTCTTCAGTGGATTTGGTGATCTTCACCTGGCCCTTTCGAATATAAAACAGCTTCTCCGCCTTGTCGCCTTCCCAAAAAACATGGGAGCCTTCAGGCGCATTCTGGGGATACATAATATTCTCCAGACGGGACACATTCTCTGCAGAGAGAAAATGCCCGATTTGATAGCTGCTGGGGGTGAATTCCGGTCGGGTATCCAATGAGCTCATAGATCTGTCCTCCTTCCAGATTAAATTTTGGCGATAGTGACTTTTTTCATATCTTTATTGTACACGAAATTTTTTTGCCTTCCAATGAAATTATTATGTCGTTTTGTCCACGTTTCTCAAATAACGGGCATATCCCAGCGGATTGCGGTACACCGCCTTCCACACCTCATGCATTCCCGCTTCACCGAAGCTGTAGCGCTGGTCTCTTCCGTTAGCCTCAATAAAGATCAGATGGCCATCCTCCATAATGCCCATGTCCAGTCCCAGATCCGCCAAGCCGGGCAGCCGTCCGCCCAAAAATTCCGCAATTTGCACGGATAATTGGCCGATTCTTTCCTGAAGCTCCGCGCCGTTCCAGCCGGGATGATCCGTAAACACCTGCTCCATGGTCGCCACCTTCCCGCCCTGAGCCACATTGGTCAAAAAGGCCCCGGTACGGGCCACCTTCGCCACCATACCCGTGGTCTGCCACAAGCCCGATTCATTCTTTTGCACGGATACCCGGATGTCGAAGGGACGCCCTTGATACTTGGCCAGCGGCAAAAAATACTGCACCAGATAGCTGCGTTTCCTGAGCCTGCGGATCAGCTCCACCGGCAGGCGGCTGCCGAAATATTGAGAGCGCCACGCGCCTGTTTTGGCGGAGCGGTATTTCCAGCGCCACTTGCCCTGTTCCGACAGGCTAAGCAGCATAATGCCTTGTCCCACACTGCCATTGGAGGGTTTGACGATGAGTGCAGGGTATTCCCGCATCAGCCGCTCCAGCGTCGACCGCCGGGCCGGCTCCGTTAGGGGCAAATGCGGTCGGATCACCGGACTTTGCTCCAGAAGCCGGTGGAGCATCAGCTTGTCGTAGCGGGTATGCAAATTAAAAATCTCCAAACCTTCCCTGGAGAGAGCCTCCAGTCTGGCCCGGGAGCGGGAATCCAAATGGATGGCGCGGTTATGAATCACATCAGGCGTTTCCACTACCCTCCGGGTATACCGTCCGCCCTGGCGCACCAACGCACGCACATGGCGTTTCGGACGCCCTGGTGCTAAGCTTGACAGCTTCAGGTAACACAGCGCGAGACCATGAGCGGCAGCCGCTTCCTCATAAAAGGAAATCTGTTCATGGCCGGTTTTTCTTCCTTGGCACATGCGGTCGTACACGGAGGCATTCAGCAGAATGCCGACATACCGGTTTTGCGTCATGATCCACCCTCCTCTCCAACAGAATATGGCTTCCGGGCGAATCCGCATGGATGTTTGTCTAAGCCGCCATTCCTTTTTACGCATAAGCTTGTAGGAGAAGCTACTGCAAAAGGAGGTGCCGACCGTGATGATTAAACCGAAGGTTGCCTTGGTCTCCCCCGGTTCCTTCATTATTCCCTCCGGCGTCAGCAGCTCCGTGGAGCAGGTGATGGAGGAGCTGGCCAACCGTCTCGGCGTGCATACGGACTGCACCGTATACGGGATTCGCATACCGGGAATACCGGCGAGAGAAATCCGGGGACCGGTCCGGTATCTTCGCCCGGCGGGCAGAAAGAACTATTTATCTGCGGTGATCAAAAGCCTGAGGCAGGAGAATTATAACTTAATTCAGGTGGACAACCGCCCGAGAATGGCCAGGGCAGTCAAAAAAGCGCTGCCCGGAAGCAGGATTTGGCTGGCGCTGCATTCTCTGACCTTTGTTTCCCGGCGGCATATCGGAAGGCAGGAGTTGGCCAACTGCTTCCGTCATGTGGAGCGGATTTTGGTCAATAGCCGCTACTTGGAGGAGGAGATTGCGCGGCTGGTTCCCGAAGCGGCATATAAGCTGCAGGTGCTGTATCCCGGTGTGAACACCGGCCTGTTTTTGCCCAGATGGGAGGGGGAAGGTGCGCGGCTGCGTGAGGAAAAGCTCCGGGTGATGGGCTATACCGGCAAAAAAATCATTCTTTACGCGGGCAGGCTCCGCGAGATCAAAGGGGTTCACCATCTGATGGAGGCCATGCCCAGGCTGGCTGCACAGTATCCAGACGCGATCCTGCTCGTAGTCGGAGGTGCCTTCTATGGCTCCAAACGGACCACCGACTATGTGCGGAAGCTCCACCGTATGGCCCGGTCTTTGCCCAGGAATGTGCGCTTCGTGCCCTATGTTCCGCACGAGCAGATGCCGGAATGGTTCAGGCTGGCGGATGTTGCAGTGATGCCCTCACCCAGACGGGAGGCCTTCGGCCTGGTCAACGTGGAGGCTATGGCCTCCGCTGTTCCCGTGGTGGCGGCGGATTCAGGAGGCATGCGGGAAATTATTCTTCATGAGGAAACGGGCTATCTGGTTCCCGTGGGGTATTTGAGCGGAGGGATTGCCGAGGCGGTAGGGAGGCTGCTGGCCGATCAGGAGCTGGCCAGGCGGATGGGGGAGCAGGCGGCCCAGCGCGTGCGGGAGCAGTTTACCTGGGAGGGGGCGGCGGTCCGCTGGCTGATGCTGGCCGGCTTTGGCTTGGTTTTTTAATTTGATTCATGGGTATCCGCCTATTTTCCGGAGGTTCCAGGAACCTGCATCTGGGTGTTTGGCATATGTTACAGATGACTAGTTCTGTAAGCATTCGCCCATAGCACAAATGGAAGGGAAGAGCCCCATGAAACCTAAAAAACTGCCCGTCGGCAGGGAACGTAAGGATGCGGGTAAAGGCACCATCATCAACGCCCGCCAGTCTGAGTTGCGGTGGCTGGATGAACAGCCTGCGGAAACCAGAATCACCAAAGACAGACGGCAGCAGCCGCAACGGGCTCCCGAAAACGATGCGGAAGCAGCACCGGCGCCGTCATCCCGGGCTGTGCCGGAAGCACCGAGGACCGTTGTGCCGGAGGGAACGCTGCCGGCTGCACCCGCAACGCCGGACGTAACTGCCGCCGCTGACATCCGGGAGCAGCCGCCCGAACCCCCGGCTCCGCCGGTGCAGGCTCCGGCCGTCAAGGAAACGGTGAGCATCCACAAGGCTATCGCGCCTGAGCGCCCGATCCGCTCTGCCAAGGAAGCCGTCATCCGGAATGTGTCGGCATCTCCGGCCAAACCCAGGCAAGCCGACGCAGGCAAGCTTCTGGAGCGTAAAGCGGAAATTCCCCAGGCTCCCGTCATTTATACGGATGACATTACCGATCAGGCTGTAACCGGAAGTAAGCTGGCGGACCACTCCGTCACATCGGATAAGATTGTTCCGGGCTCAGTAGGGACCAGGGAGATGGAGGATTACTCCGTAACGGAAGGGAAGCTTTCCATAGGGGCGGTTACCTCCAATAAGCTGGCGGATGAAGCCGTGGGGGAGGAGCACCTCCGCGACGGGGCTGTAACGGCCAACAAAATCGGATTGTACAGCATCACCGCAGACAAACTGGTGGACGGCTGCGTGACCCGGGAGAAGCTGGCAGACAAAATCATCGGCGGCATGCAGGTGGAGGATGGTGCCATCGAGGGCAAACATCTGGCCGGGGGCATCGTCGGGCCGGAGCATCTGCGCAGCCAATCCATCGGACCGGATCATATTGCAGTGGCTTCCATCGGCTCATCCCAGCTGGTGAATGGAGCGGTCAACTCCGCCAAGCTGGGGAACGGCTCCGTATTGGAGGAGAAGCTGGCGGATGGGGCCGTCACCTCGGAGAAGCTGCGTTCCGAAAGTGTGGAAACCCGCCATCTCAAGGCGGAGGCCGTGCAAAGCGGGCATCTGCAGCCGTTCTCCGTCACGTCCCGCCACTTGGAGGATAGGGCGGTTACCGAGAGCAAAATCGGCAGGGGTGAGGTGGGCCCTGTCCAACTGCGCCAGGGGGCGGTAGGCCAGGAGCATCTGGATGATCAGTCGGTCCCCACCCGCGCCTTGCAGAAGGAGGCGGTTACCGGGGAGAAGCTGGCCGCTGAGGCGGTTAGGGGGACGCATATCGGAGCGGATGAAATCCGCACCGCCCATCTGCAGGCCGGATCTGTGACGGCGGAGAAGCTGGCGGAGAGCAGCGTAGGCACCTCCGCTATCCGTAAGCGGGCCGTGATCCTGGGGCAATTGGCCATCGGCTCCGTAGGCGCCGAGGAAATTCTGCCGGGAGCCGTAGGGGCAGCAGCCTTGGCCAACGAAGCGGTAACCCGGGAGAAGCTGGCGGCGGATGCCGTCGTCGGAGCTCATATTGCAGCGGATGAAATCCGTACCGTACATCTGGCCAACGACGCAGTGACCGCCGACAAGCTGGCTTCGGACAGTGTAACGGCGTCGGCTCTGGCCAAGGGCTCCGTAACCGCCGACAAGCTGGCGGCGGATTCCGTAGGCGCCGAGCAAATCCAGGCCGGCTCCGTAGGCGAGCAGGCTTTGGCGGCCAACTCTGTCACAGGCCACAAGCTGGTGAAGGGCAGCGTGACGGAAGAAAAGCTTGCGGTGGATATTATCGGCAGCGATCATCTGAAGCAGGAAACGGTAAGGGGCTACCATATTACCAAGGGTGCCGTACACGGCTACCACTTGGAGCAGGATGCCGTCACCAACGACAAGCTGGCTGACGAATCCGTATACGGCGCCAAGGTCCGCGCGGCTTCCATTACCTCCCGCCACCTGGCGGACGGGGCCGTAGGCTTCCGCCATCTGTCCCCCTCCTCCGTAGGCGGGGAGCAGGTGATCCAGGGCAGCCTGCAGGGAAAACATTTGGCGGACGGCGGCGTAGGCGCTAACCAGATCGCTCCGGATTCCATCGGGGAAGCCCATCTCCACAACCGGGCTGTGACCACCGACAAGCTGGCCTCCGGTGCAGTCACCGGCGACAAGCTGGCGGTGGAGGCTGTAGCCAGCAAGCATATGAAGCCCGGCGCGGTTCATGGTTTCCATCTCCAGCCCGGCTCCATCGGCTCCAGCCATTTGGAGAAGGGGATTCTGAAGCAGGAGCATTTCGGAGCGGGCTTCATCGACGCTTCCATTCTGGCGCCCGCAAGCATCCAAGGGCTTCACCTGGCGGACGGTACGGTCACCGACGGCAAGCTGGCCGCCCATTCCGTAGAGGGACGCCACCTCCGTGACGGTGCTGTGGCAGCGCGGCATATCGCCCCCGGCAGCGTAAGCGGGCTGAATATTCTGCCGGGCAGCATTACCACCGCCCATCTGGGTGCAGTGGAGCTGGATGCGGGCAGTATCGTCAATCTGCAGGTTGGAGCCGAGGAGCTGGTCAACGGCAGCGTCACCTCGGAGAAGCTGCTTCTGGATTCCGTCCACAGCGGCCATATCCGGGAAAAATCCATTCTGGCCGGGCATATCGGCCCCGAATCCGTGCTTACGGAGCATCTGCAGGACGGGACGGTTACCGGATCGAAGCTGGCGGAGAAAACAATCACCGGCATCCACCTGACGGAAGGGGCTATCGCCGGCACCCATCTGGCCGAGAGTTCGGTCAGCGGCCGCCATGTGCGTGACGGCTCCATTGCCTCCCGGCATCTTCTGCCCGGCAGTGTGGGCGGCGAGCACCTGAAGCCGGCCAGCATCACGACGGCCCATCTGGGCAATGTACAGCTGGATGCTGCCAACATTGTGAATCTAGTGGCCGGCACAGAGCAACTGGGCAACGGAAGTGTGACAGGAGAGAAGCTGGCTGCGGATTCTGTCCACAGCGGTCATATCCGGGCAGGTGCCGTCGGTGTGGAGCATATCGGCGCCCAGGTCATACAAGAAGGGCATCTGCAGGATGGGGCGGTGAATGCCGCGAAGCTGTCGGCAGGGGCTGTCGGCGGGGTTCACCTGGGTGACGGCGCTGTAGCCTCCCGCCATTTGCTGCCGGGGAGTGTGGCAGGACGGCATATTCAGCCTGGCAGCATCACCACGGAACACCTGGGTGCGGTAGAGCTGGATGCGGCGAATATCGTCAACCTTGTGGTAGGCAGCGAACACTTGGGCAATGAATGTGTCACGTCAGAAAAGGTGGCTTTGGCCTCCATCCGCAGCGAGCACATCGACAACGATGCCATTTTTTCGGAGCATATCAGCACTCTTGCTGTGCAGGAGGAGCATTTGCAGGACGGGGCCATTACGGCGGCGAAGCTGTCGGAAGGGGCTGTGCACGGGGTGCACCTGGCCGAGGAAACCATCGGCAGCCGCCATCTGCGGGACGGCGCCATCGGTATGCGGCATTTGTCTGCGGAGGTTTCGGGCATGCTGAAGCAGGCCCATGCTTGGGTGGAAGAAGCAGACAACACCCTTCAAGCCATCTTCAGCAGCACGGGAATTGCGGACGGAGCGGTGGACGGCGCCAAGCTGGCGGACGGAGCGGTGGACGGCAGTAAGCTGGCGGACGGAGCGGTGGACGGCAGCAAGCTGGTGGATGGAGCGGTAGACGGCAGCAAGCTGGCGGATGGAGCGGTGGACGGCGCCAAGCTGGCGGACGGAGTGGTGGACGGCAGCAAGCTGGCGAAGGAAGCTATAGAGGAGGAGCATCTGTCCCCTTCTCTTCAACTGAAGCTTCAACAGCTTGCAGTAGAAGCGGAAATCCCCGGCGGCTCCGTAACAGGCAGCCACTTGGCTCCTGAAGTGGTGGACGGCGCTAAGCTGGCCAAGGAAGCCGTAAGCGAGGAGCATCTTTCGCCCTCCCTCCGCCAAAAATTGCAGCAGGTAACAGTAGGGCCGCAATGCGGCGCATTCCCCTTCCGGCTGCCGGCCTTGCAGGAAATCTGCCAGCTGGAGATCACACTCGGCCAGTCCTATCCGGATACTAAATATGTGCTGGTGGCAATAACCAATCATCCGGCTTGCTACGCCGTGTTGAAGGAGCTTCATCCCGACCGGGCTATCGTTGAGCTGGTGCGGACCAAGATCAGCGGCGATATTTCCGGTGCAGTCAGCTGGATCGCCACCGCTATGAGCTGAGTATTTGAGTGGGTATTGAAAAACAGGACTGCTGCTGTACGGTTGTTCATCCGTGCAGGGCAGTTCTGTTTCCTTCCGGGAGAGATTTGGTACACAAGCGTCTCCTTCTCTTTTTTAACGGCGACTAGAGACGCTATTTTGCCAATTTAGCCCCCTTTTTTATTTTAACGGCGGCCAGAGCCGCTATTTGGGCTTTGAAGTCGGTTTGGGGTCCGAATCGAGGCGAATAGCGGCTGTGGCTTCCGTTAGATTTTTGGGACAGGCTTTTAATCAGGAATAACGGCGCTCACCGCCGTTAGAATTTGAATGGTAGTGTGAACCCTGAACCATCCCCGTACAACTCCGGCATTTCGCCCATCCGCACACTCCTGGTCTCCTCTGCACCAACCGCTCCGCCAGCGTCGATCCCGCTCTTGCGCTCCGTAGCGCAAGGCTTCCGCCCTGTAACCTGCACACTCGTCCCATCCGCCGCACCTCATTCGCCAGTTGGCTGTCACCCTCGCTCCATAGTCCCGGGCTTCCGCTCCACTAGCCCAGGGCTTCCACTGTTGCCCCGCACCCAGCGTACATGTCCCGGCTCCCCGTTCCGCCGATCCCCCTTGAAACTCGCAGGGCTTGTTGAACATGCCCCAAGACAGCTGCGTAAGCCCGTTTGCTGGGGCGGAAAAGGCAGGTGTCCCGGTTTTGCCTACGCCCGCCTGCGCCCGCAGTGTGCAGACGCCGTTACACTCTTTTCCCGGTTACATACTATAGGATGAAACCAAGGACATTCGGAGGTGGCATATTTGGTCCAAGTTAAGCGAACCCGAAAAGGAAAAGCTCCGTTCCGGCGGAAATCCGCCGCTTTGGACGTCCCGGCAGGGGGGCGGCCGCTGCCTATCCAAAACGCCGACCAGCCCAAGGTTTCCGTGATTATACCCGTCATGAACGAACGAAGATCCATTCAGGCGGTGATCCGGGCAGCAAGAAGCGTACATCCCGAAGCCGAGGTCATTGTGGTGTCCAACGGCTCCACCGACGGCACCCGCCAATTGGCAGAGGCGGCCGGGGCGCGTGTGCTCTTTTTTCCGGAGCCGCTGGGCCATGATGTGGGCAGAAGCATCGGCGCTCTTCATGCCAAGGGCGAAATTCTTGTATTTACGGACGGGGATATTGTCATTCCGGGCAGCCAGCTGCGCACCTTTGTGACGGCGGTAGAGAATGGGGCGGATATTGCCCTGAACACCTATTCCGGGGCGGTAGACCGCATGCAGGTGCACAGTGTGGTGCTGGCCAAATATGCGCTGAACGCCGTGCTGGATAAACCCGAGCTCAAGGGAATGTCGCTGACTGCCATTCCGCATGCCATGAGCCGGGAAGCGGCCAAGCGGATCGGCTTCGAGCATCTGGCGGTTCCTCCCTTGGCCCAGGCCATCGGTGCCGCCTCGGGCTTGAAGCTGGTGCCGGCCTCTTATGTGGAGGTAGGCAGCACCAACCCTGCACGACGGAGAAGGCGGAAAAACGGGCAGGACCCGCTGGAGCATCTGATTCTGGGCGACCATCTGGAGGCTATCGGATGGCTGCTGGAGCAGAATGGCCCCCGTGGCCAGTTTCCCGATCCGCCCAAACGAAGGGATGTGATCCGGTGAAACCTGTAATTCCTGCACTCCCCCCTGCACTAACCCGGGAAAAAGCCGCTGCTCCAAGCTCCGCCGGAGACAGCCGCCCGGTGCGCATATCCGCCGGCGGCAAGCCCCGGCCCAAAGCGGGACGTGCCCGTGGGCGCCGGCCCCAGCCCTCCGCCGGGG
>JAEWMH010000105.1 GCA_023393235.1 Bacillota bacterium
CACAGGCGAAACAGGAGTAACGGGAGTCACGGGCGATACAGGAGCCACCGGAGCAACTGGAGCTACAGGCGCTACCGATGTCCCAACATTGGCATTCAACAATAACAATGGCAGCATATCCATATCACCGCCGTTAAATACGGAGGTCACCGTTGCAACGGTGGTCCAAAATGCAACCATTGGACAGAACCTGAAAATTGATTTTGCAGTATCGATTGAGGGGCTTTTCACGTCCAACTGGTCAACTATCATACAAATGAGAATTTATCGGGATGCGACGCTCATTTCCACAAGAACATTTAACAGAAGCGGAAATACTGCCGGAACCCAAAGATTTCCCCAAAGCAACACGTATGTAGATACGGCACCAGCATCTTCTTCATTCACATATACACTCCGGATTATTGTAACAACCGCTTCCAACTTGACATCCGCATCGGCAATAGATCGTAATATGAACATCATTACCTTTACACCTTAAGTGTAAACGATCATGTTTCATCATAATACACAAATAAAGCCTGCGATTTCCACGCTGGTCGTGGAGTTTCAGGCTTATTTTTTTAAGATAAATCCATCCACAAATAAATTAAAAAAAGAAAAAAATTCACATTTTAGCTGTTGTAAAATGAAAAAAATTTTTTTATTATTGCAGTAAGAGAAAAATTTCACGAGGAGGAGAAGCTGTGAAAAACCGCATTTCGGAAATTGCTCCCTTCACCCGCGCCATTCTGAAGGCGCATCTGTGCTCCTGCGGAGTCGACTACAAAAGTTTGGATAAGCCTGTGATTGCCATCGCCAACTCCTGGAATGAAATTGTCCCCGGCCATGTACATCTGCGCCAGCTGGCAGACCGTGTGAAGCAGGGCGTGGAGGCGGCGGGCGGCGTTGCTCTGGAATTCAATACCATCGCCGTGTGTGACGGCATTGCCCAGGGGCATCAAGGCATGAAATATTCTTTGCCCAGCCGGGAAACCATTGCCGACAGTGTGGAAATTATGGTGAACGGCCATGGGATTTTCGACGGTATGGTGGTGCTGAGCTCCTGCGATAAAATTGTCCCCGGTATGCTGATGGCGGCTGCCCGGCTGAATCTGCCCAGCGTAGTGGTGCTGGGAGGCGTTATGCCCAACCACATCAAGCCCAAGGAATCCAAAGCAGCGAGGCGGGCTTTTTTGGACGGCAAGCTGGATGAGCAGGGCTTGGTGGAAGTCACCAACCAGTATTATCCCGGCCCCGGCGCCTGCCCCTTCCTGGGTACGGCCAATACCATGCAGGGCATGTCCGAGGCCCTCGGTATGTCACTTCCTTACACCTCATGGATGCAGGCGCTGTCCGACGAGCAGCTGGATGCCGCCGAGGAGGCGGGCCGCCAGGCGGTCCAACTAGTGCGCCAGGGGATTACCCCCAGCCAGATCATGACTCAGGCTGCCTTCGAAAATGCGATTTCGGTGCTGCTGGCTATGGGCGGCTCCCTGAATGCTTGCTTGCATCTGCCGGCGATTGCCCATGAACTGGGTTTGTCCCTGCCTCTGGATCTGTTCGACGAGATCAGCCGCAGAGTGCCCTTCCTGGCCGGAGTTACCCCGAACAACCAGGAATACACCACCAATGACCTGCAGCGAGCAGGCGGGCTGCCGGCGCTGATGAAGGAGCTTGGCGGACTGATCCGCGGGGAGGCCCTTACCGTTACAGGGCACACCATGAGCGGCAATATTGCGGAGGCCGAGGTAACGGACCGCGATGTAATCCATTTTATCGATTCGCCGATTGATAACGAAGGCGGTATCGCCGTGCTGAAGGGGAATCTGGCGGCCGACGGCTGTCTCATCAAGCAGTCTGCCGTTGCCCCCGAGCTCCGTGAGTTCAGCGGCCCTGCCCGGGTATTCAACTCCGAGGAGGAGTTCGACCACGCCTATGACGAAGGCAAAATCCAGGAGGGTGACGCGGTGATCATCCGTTACGAAGGCCCCCGCGGCGGACCCGGCATGCGTGAGCTTCACCGATGTACGGAGATTCTGGGCAAGTTCAAGCGGGTAGCGCTTGTCACAGACGGACGTTTCTCCGGCGCCAGCGCAGGGTTGTCCATCGGCTATGCCAGCCCTGAGGCCGCAGACGGCGGGGTTATCGCACTGGTCCGGGACGGAGATACTGTGGTGATTGACGTTCAGAAGCGCTTGATTCATCTGGAGGTTTCCGAGGAGGAGCTGGCGGAGCGTGCCAAACATCTGGAGTTTATCAGGCAAGAGGCCAGCAAGCTGCTCCGTCTGTATGCATCAAGCTCCTCCTCCGCGGCGTACGGGGCCGTACGGAGAGTGAAGGAGTAATCCCTTAAAGTTTCCGCCCTAAAAAGCCGCTTCCTTTACCTGATTCCTTACATCAGGCGGGAAGCGGCTTTTATGATACTTGGATGACCTGTGGATTTACCGGACCTCCTGCTCCCCTGCCCAGCGTTCCAGCTGACGGGACAGCCATTCCGGCATATAGCTCAGGGAATTCCGGCTGGTATCGGCCATTTCCAGCGCTTTGACCACATCGATCAAGCCGTAGCCGAAATATTTGTCCTTGCCCGGTTCCCCAATATCCGAGGCCGACTTGCGCATAATTTCCATAACCTCGGTGTTTTTCAGCAGCGGGTTGGCCGAGCGGATAAGCGCAGCCAGCGCGGACACATGGGGGCTGGCCATGGAGGTGCCGGATAACGCCGCATACTGGTTGTCGGGATAGGTGCTGGGAATGCTGACGCCGGGAGCGGCCACATCAATGTAATTGCCGTAATTGGAGAAGCTGGCTTTGTTCTTCTTGGCGTCGGTGGCTGCCACCGCAAATACTTCCTCATACGCGGCGGGATATCCCGGACGCTCCGTATTGTCGTTGCCGCTGGCGGCAATCAGCACAACGTCTTTGTCGTAGGCGTATTTGATGGCGTCATGCAAAAACTGTGCGTCGGCGTAATTGCCGAGGCTCAAATTAATGACCTTGGCTCCGTGATCCGCCGCCCAGATAATACCCTGGGCTACCGCATAGGTGCTGCCGGAGCCGGAGGCGTCCAGGACCTTGATGGGCAGAATGGGGTTAAACCAGGTCATACCTGCTACCCCTTCGTTGTTATTGACCAGAGCCGAGATAATCCCGGCTACGTGAGTGCCATGCCCAACGTCGTCCTGGGGCGGGGTGGTTCCCTGGGACACGATGTTGGTCCCTCCCAGCAGATTCTCCTTCAAATCCGGATGGTTCAGGTCCACACCCGTATCCACAACCGCTACCTTCACGTCCTGGCTGCCCCTGCCGATGTTCCAGCCTTGAAGGGTCTCGATAAGCGGCAGGTTCCACTGGTATCGGGAATAGAGAGCGTCATTGGGCACGCCGCCGTTCATGTCCATGGCGTTGTTCCGGCCGCCCTCTGTAACCTCAGCGGATTTGATAAAGCGCAGTCTGTCATTGGTCAAATAGAGATAATGGGGCTCCGCATATTCCACATTCCAGCTCTTGAAATAGGCCATCATCTGTTGAGCTTCCATATCGGAGGACTCGAACACATAGGTGTAGCCCAGCTTTTGGGCAGGACCCGCATGGAGCTCCTGGGCGATACGCTTCAATTCCTCCTCGGTGGGAGGTGTGGCGAATTTCACCACCACCTGATTCTTATGGTAGTGGCTGGTGCCTTCATTTTCCTCCGGATGGTCCACGGTAACGTCCGACAGGGTATCCGTGTCCACGGATTCGATTTTCCAGTTGCCTTCGGCCGGATACGGAACCACCCGCAAATTGCGGATTTGGTGCTCCTTCACCTTGCCCAGGATGCTCTGGCGGACCAGCGCAGTCACTACCGAACGGCTGCCGCCCGGGTCCATACCGGACATGACGAAATAGGTTCCGTCGGAGGTGGTAATCGCCGGAGACTGGTATTCCCCGCCCATGGCCGCCATATGAAGGGCCTTATCCAGCTCGGGCTGGGCCTTCTCCAAAACCTCCGGGGCGACCTCGCCTGCCAGCATCCCATCCATGTGAACGTCTTCCGGTCCCAGCGTGACATACAATCTTGCCATATGGGGATGCTCTGCCTGCAGGGCAGCCAGACGGGCCCCGGCAGCACGGGGGCCGGCCGCCGCCAGCTCCGCCGCTGCCTTGCGCAGGTCCACGGCACACTGCTTCCGGCACAGGACATTGGTTGCCTCCACATCATCCGCCACCTGCAGCTGCTTGATGTTCAGCTCATGTGCCGGGGAAACATTGCCCTCGTCCAGCTGCTGCTGTCTGGTTCTCTTGTCCCCGTCACGGGGAAGCAGCAGCACCGCCAGCAGAGCCAGCGCAGCAATGGTTACAATCTGTCTCCTCAATGCAATTCCTCCTCAAAAGTTGCCCCTGTATGGGTCTGGCCGTAAGTTTATCGAAGTCCAGACTTAGGGTTGGAACCGGAGGTGCTTTTTATGCAGAAACGCGGCTTTTTCGGATTCCGATTCCCTGCCGTTTGTGGTACGATAGAAGCTGGAAGACGCGCTGCCTCGCCAAGCCTAGGCAGTATTGACGGATTACCATTTAGGAGGACATTTTGTTATGCCCAATGACAACGTAAAGAATTTATGCGAGACCACCCGGGTCAAGCTCAAGGAAGCCACCGCCAAGATGGAGCTGTTCTTGAACCATCATTCCCTGGAGCAGCTGAACACCGAAACCGATCCGGCGATGGATGAGTTTTACCGGGCGTATCTTCAGGATACCCGGCATCTTCTGGTATTCGCGGAGGTTGCGTACGAGAAGCTTGGCGTCAGTCTGCGCCGTCCCCAATTCAATCTGGACTATTCTGAAAAGGTGCTGTACGACGTTTATCATAACTGCGTCAACAATTTCTTCTACCCCAAGAACGAATGCTACTCCGAGGACGGTCGGTATGCTTATACAGGCCAGGATGCCATCCGCTTCCGCAAGAAACCCAGCCGCCTGGTCCGTGACCTGACCATCGAGCTGTCCAAGATTTTCGAGGAGCTGCGCGAGGATCTGACTTATTACGAAACCGACTACATTACCAAACGCCGTATGCAGGGCGAAAAAATATAAGCCCTGCCCTCGGGCAGAGCTGTCTTAAGCAATCAAAAAAGATGCCCCGCGGCATCTTTTTTATTTTACAGGAAAAAATCTTATTTAATTTCCGTTCTGCAGGGCTGGCCGGCGGTGAAGCTGGCGATTCCTTCGAAGGCACAGCGCACCATTGAGGCCACGGCGGTATCCGTATAAAAGGCCAGATGCTGGGTCATGACAGTATTGGGGAATTGGCGCAAGTATGCCATGTTTTTATTCTGCAGGATATCCGTCCGCCTGTCCCGGTGGTAAATGCCGCTTTCACCCTCGATCACATCCAGTGCCAAAGCGCCGATTTTGTGATTTTCGATGCCCCAAATGAGAGCCTCCACGTCCATTAATTCCCCTCTGGCGCAGTTGACCAGAACCACCCCGTCCTTCATCTGCGAAAGCGTGTCCCGGTTAATCATGTAAAGGGTGCTGTCATTCAAGGGGGTATGGAGGGAAATCACATCACTTTCCCTGTAAATGGTTTCCAGGTCCACATACTGCGCTTTCTCCGCTACCGCCGGGTCCTGAAACACATCATAAGCCAGTATTCTCGAGCCAAAGCCGCTGAGATTTTGAATAACGGCTTTGCCGATCCGGCCGGTTCCTACGATGCCGATGGTCAGATCATGCATTTCCCTGCCCCGCAGGCCTTTGAGGGAATAGTCGTTGACCTGGCCTCTCCACAGCGCCTGCTTGTAATGCCGGAGCACCATCAGCATCAGCATGATCGTATAGTCGGCGACACCGGTGGGCGGATAATCCGAGTTGCAGATCCGCAAGCCGATCTTGCGGGCATGTTGGACATCGATATGGTCGTAGCCCACTGTTCGGGTGGAGCAGCAGGAGATGTCCATCTCCATCAATTTGTCCTGGATTTCGGCGGTGAGCAGGCTGTGACCCAGGATGGTAACGCCGTCATAGCCCCTGGTCCGCTCCACATTAACCAGCGACAGAGCCTCCTCCACCAATTCAGTCTGCCAGCCGAATTTGGCGGACAATTGTCCGAATATCTCTCTTTCGTCATCACGGACTTCAAACGCGATCAGCTTCAACCGGCTTCTCTCCTGTCAATGTAAAATGGGTTTTATGGTTGTCCGCCTTTGCGGTCAGCATCTTGATGAACAGCGGAGTGGCGAATGCACTTACCACCACAACGAAGGAAAGCTGAGCAGTTGCTGTTTCCACGAAGGGGCTATACGCGACATCGCTTCCCGCCATGATGGACGGCACCGTCAAGGACAGACCGGCTACACAGCAGATTGCCACGGCCGCATGTCCCCGCTGCTTCAGGAGCTTCCGGTCAATGAACAAAAGCGGGGGAAGCTGCAGGAGCACATACACCGCATAGAGCAGCAGACCCAGCCACCAGGATTCCAGAGCCGACACCAGGTTAACCCCGCTGCCCAGGCAGAAGCCCATAAACGGCAGCATCAGTGCGGTACCGTTTTTGGTAAAAACACGAATCTCCTCATCCAGGGCACCCAAAGCCATTCCTATAAAAAAGGGGGCACAGGTAGATAGAATGCTCATATAATCGATGCTGAAGCCCCCGGCAAAACCGAGAATGCACACCGGCACAAAGGGAAGCCCGACGATGTTAAGAATGGCGAAATTCGCCTTGTCCGTCCGGTCACCAAGCTGGTTCATCAGCGCGATGTACACCCCCGGATTGCAGCTGGCCAAACAGGCGATCCACGCCACAGCAGGAATCCCCAGTATGCCCTGAATGCCTGCATACCGCATGAGAAGCAATCCGGCGGCGGTATCGATCAGCAGCTTGACACCCACCAGAATGCCGCCCCGCTTGAGAGCGGGAAGTACATCAGACACACGGGTTTGGATGCCTGCAAAAACTAAGACGGCCCCGACAATGGTCATGGTGCCTTTGCCTGTGAAGATAGCGGCTGCCGGATTTCCGAGCTGGAGGAGCTGTGGGGCAAAGGTATTGATGCACGAGGCCAGCAGCATGGGCAGCAGCATCAGGCCGGCCGGGATCGCCTGTATGTTCTTGAGCATGAGTCTTCCGATCCCTCCCGGCCATCTGTTCTAAACAAACACTATATAGACGGGATCCGTGTATTTCCAATATTGATTTAGCGCGCTATAATAACTAAAAGTTATTAAACTCCGGAAACTAAGCGAAGAGGGCATATGAACCTGAAGCAGCTGGAATATTTTGTGGCCGTAGCGGAGACCTTGAACTTTACCAAGGCCGCCCGGAAATTTTATATCTCCCAAACCGCCATCACCAAGCAGATTATGGCTCTGGAGGACCGTCTGGGGGCGAAGCTGTTTATCCGCTCCAAACACCGGGTGGAGCTGACGCCCGCCGGGTTTGTTTTCCTGCAGGAGGCCAAGGCCATCCTGAACCGCGCCGGGGAAGCCGTGGAAAGGGTCCATCTGGCTGCGGGGGGGATTGCCGGGTCCCTGAACATCGGGTTTGTGAAGGGCTACGAAAAAACCTCCTTCTCCAATCTGATCCTGGATTTTCACAAGGACTATCCCCATGTGTTCATGTCCTTCACCCGGAACAATGCGGAGGAGCTGTACCGTGCGGCGGAAAGCCGGGATTTGGATATTGTGTTCACCATCGCCAACGGTCTGGGCACACACGAGGAGCTGGAGCGCCGCACCGTCCGGAGGTACCCGCTGGTGGCGGTGGTGTATCCCGGCCATCCGCTGGCGGACCGCCCTTCCCTGAGACTGGAGGAGCTGCAGCATGAGCAGTTGCTGCTCATGGACGCCTCCTACCGGGAAACGGGCGGCAGAGGAGCGGGGATCAAGGATTTTCTCGCCAACCAGTCCATGCCCATGATCATCCAGCAATCGCGGGATGCGGAATCCATCCTCCTGATGGTTTCGGCCGATATGGGGGTGGCGCTGCTGCCTTCGTACACCATGAAATATCTGAACCAATCCAGGCATCTGCGCATTATTCCGCTTGAGGATGGAGTAGAAATGGTGGAGATCGCCGCCGTCTGGAACAAAAGCAATCCCAACCCCGCGTTAGGCATGTTTCTGCGCAAAATGGCAAATGCCCAACAACAAAAAAGCTCCGGCGGATAACTGGTCCGTGCGGAGCTTTTGTTGTCTGTTGGGGTGAAGGCGCGGGATTAGGGCTCAAGCTGCAGCGCTTCTATTTCGGTACCGGCAGACAAGCCGGTAAGGGCATACCCGATCCACATCTCGATAAACCGGTCATCCACCGGCTCCCCTGTAATCAGAAGACGGTAGAAGAGGGGGGCAAAGAGCAGATCGATGGCCAGCTCCGCATCCAGGTCCCGGCGCAGCTCTCCCCGGGCAACACCCTTCTCCAGAATTCCCTTGGAGATCAGCCGCCGCGGGTTAAAATAACGGCTGCGGTACTCTTCCGCAATCTTAGGGTCGAACTGCCCTTCGGCAATAAACTCCTTGATCGTTTTGCCTTCTCCGCTAGTAAGAAAACCCGCCAGATGCCGGACCTGCAGAATAAGGTCTTGACGGACGGAGCCGGTATCCGGCACCGCCAGCTTTGCTTCCGAGGCTTCGAAGAAGGCCTCAATTACAACAGCGGCTTTATTGGGCCACCACTTGTAGATGGTGGCTTTGCTGACGCCGGCCCGTTCGGATATCCCGTCCACGGTTACGGCCTTAAACCCTTGCTCCTCCAGCAGCCCGCAGGCGGCGGCCAGGATGGCCTTGCGGGTGCTTTCGCTTCTTGGACGGCCAGGCTTTTTTTCCTTTTCCATAACAAGATCCCCTTGTTCAGAATTTAAAAACGATACGTTTATTATATAGGGCCCATATTGGAATGAAAAGGGTTGACAAAACTAAACGATTCGTTTACTATTTAATTATTGAACGATACGTTTAGTATTTAAATTGAATCGGAGGTCCTGAAGATGAAGAATTCAAACCGGCTTCAATCCTTATCCAATCCCCCGGCTATGACCGCACGCCTGATGTTTATCCTGGCCGCTGCCTGCGGGCTGATTGTGGCGAATCTGTATTATGCGCAGCCGCTGGTCGGTCCCATCAGCCAATCCGCAGGCATCTCGCCTGCCGCATCCGGACTGATTGTTACCATGACCCAAATCGGGTATGTTATCGGGTTATTGTTTATCGTGCCTTTAAGCGATTTGCTGGAAAACCGCCGGCTCGTATCCATGGCCCTGGGGGTGGCTGCTGTCGGGCTGACAGGGGCTGCCCTGGCCAATGGAATGGCCATGTTTTTTGCGGCGGCGGTTCTTATTGGAGCAGGCTCAGTTGGCGCCCAGATCCTGGTGCCCTATGCCGCTTCGTTGGCTCCGGCGGACCAGCGTGGCCGGATTGTCGGCAATATTATGAGCGGTCTGCTCCTGGGTATTATGCTGGCCCGGCCTGCCGCCAGCCTTACTGCAGGCCTGTTGGGCTGGCGGGCGGTATTCCTGCTGTCCGCGGTGTTGATGGGGCTGCTGATTATGCTGCTGCTGCCCATGTTACCCAAGCGGATCCCCCAGAGCAGGGAGCGTTATCCGCAGATTCTACTGTCACTCTGGGAATTGCTTCGAACCAAGCCCGTGCTGCGCAGAAGAGCCTTGTACCAGGCCTGTCTGTTCGGCAGCTTCAGCCTTTTCTGGACGGTGGTGCCTTTATGGCTGTCTGATCATTTCCGCGCCTCCCAGAACGAAATCGCTGTTTTCGCCCTGGTAGGGGTTGCCGGTGCTGTCGCTGCCCCCATTGCCGGGAGACTGGCCGACAAGGGCTGGACCCGGCGGCTGACCGGTATTGCCATTGTCACCGCCGCTGTTTCCTTTTTGCTGACGCATGCTTTTGCAGGCAGCCGGCTCCTGTCCGTGGCATTCTTTTGCGCAGCGGCTGTGCTGCTGGACATGGCCGTGTCCGGCAATCTGGTGCTGGGCCAGCAGGCCATCTATGCTTTGGGGGATGAAATCCGCGGCAGAGTCAATGGCTTGTTTATGGCGATTTTCTTCGCAGGGGGCGCTTTGGGCTCCGCAGTTGGCGGCTGGACTTACGCTCAGGGCGGCTGGATGCTGGCATCGGTTGCCGGTATATGTTTTCCTGTGCTGGCCTTCCTGTATTATCTGACGGAGCTGCCAAGGCCGTCACACAGGGCCCGGACACTGCCCTCTGGGGAAATTTAACGGACCCGGCGCAGCGGTCAAATCCCTTCCCCGGGGCACAATGAATGGGGGAGGTGATAACGATGCCTGACGTAAAATGTGCCGTTTCCAACTGTGCATACTGGAACAAAGGGAACAAATGCGGAGCCGACCTGATCATGATCGAAGTGGATCAGCACGCCAATGCCAAATTCGACGCCGAATTTGCCGGTGAGTCCTTCGATACGGAACATCAGGACAATGCGCCTAATTCCAAAAACACCTGCTGCCACACCTTTAAGCCGAAATCTTAACCGTCCGGAGGCTTTGCCCATCTTGTCCCGGGCTGGCCGGAGGATGGAGGGAAGCCTTCTGCCAGAGAGGAGGCCCGCAAGAGATGGAAATCGAGAAGGAATGGGAAAAGGAAGAAGCCAAACGGGTGGACGAACCCGAGTTCGTTGATGATGAAGATAAGTTCAGCGAATTCAGCGATGAGCTGGGGGTGGAAGGGAATATCGACGGGGTAAATCCGTCGTTAGGCTCCGTCCACAGGGATATTGAGGATTCATATATCGAGTTCAGCGGCGAATTGGGGCCGGGACAGGCGTTTTCCTCCGGGATGGCGCCGCGGCTGGGGCAATGGGCCGACAAGGAACGGGTTCCGGCAGCCGATGCCGGAAACGGAAGGGACAAGGGCGGCAGCCGGACAACGGCTTGGATTGCCATTGTCCTCGCTATCGGGTCGTTGCTGTTCTGGCCTGCTGTATTGGGGCCTGCAGCCGTGGTGATGGGTGCAGTCGCCTACGCCTCGGGCAACAAATCCGTCGGCATATGGTCTGTGGCATTGGGCCTGCTTTCGGTTATTGCCTACTTTGTCCTGCTGCCGCGACTATATTAAGGTGAGTTTGCAAAGCCTCTCCGGGCATGATCCGGAGAGGCTTTTGCGTTGTGGGCATTTCAGCGGCAACGGCTAATAAGAAGGCAACGGCTAGTCAGCGGTAACGGCCAGTCAGCGGCAAACATGGGCAGACTGGATGGCGGTTGGCCTGCCGTAATAGCGGCAATAAGCAGCCGGACTTAGTGCTATTATCCGTCCCTTGTCCAGAAGCGCTTTCTTACGGACCCACGATCCGTTATTTGCCGTATTTGTGCCAAAACGGGATTTTCGCGGACTGAGGTTCCGTTATTACGCTCCATCCACCCTTAAAAAACTCGTTTGACCCCATATAACGGATCCTCGGTCCGCCTAACTGGAAAAAGTCCTGTTTTATTGGAAATAGCGGAACCTGTGTCCGTTCCATTGCCTACCAGGGCTATAGCGGTCGCCTCATCGACTCCTGTAACCGCTTCCCGTCTTTGCCTTCGGTCAAGCTGATCATTCCACACTTTGTATAAACCGAACGTTCGTGTTTTGTGAGAGTTAAAACCAACTGAAAAACCCCCATTTCACGAACATTTGAAACTTATTTGAATCCTAAAGTTTTGTATTGACATTATTTCTAACATAAAGCACAATGAAATTGAGAAAAACGTTGGTCAAAACCGAACGAATGTTAAAATTGCTTTCATTGGTGATTTTTCAGGGGGAATCGGTTTTTGATGGAATAAGAGCGGCGAACCGGTGGAACCCGGATTATTCGTTCGTTTCTAACTACAAGGAGGAGAACCATGAAGAGAAAGAGTTTTCTGAAGCTTGGCCTGGCTGCGGCACTGAGCCTGACCACCATCCTTGCCGGCTGCGGCGACAAAAAAGAAGAGGGTGCATCCAACGCTTCCACCGTAACACCTGCTACCGCCGCATCTGCAGTGGCATCCACCGGAATCAAGAATCCCCGGGTATCCTTTGTTTACATCGGGCCTCCCGGCGACGGCGGTTATACCTACCAGCATGACCAAGGCCGTCTGTATATGGAGAAGGAGCTGGGCATCAAGGCCAAGGCCGTAGAAAACGTACCGGAGAGCGCTGACGCCGAGCGGATCATCACCCAGCTGGCTCAAGAATCCGATATCGTGTTCACCACCAGCTTCGGTTATATGGATTACACGCTGAACGTGGCCAAGAAATTCCCCAAGGTGAAATTCTTCCACTGCTCCGGCTACAAAACCTCCGATAACATGAGCACATACTTCGGCAAGAACTATCAGGCCAGCTACCTGTCCGGCATCGCCGCAGGCAAAGCCACCAAGAAGAATGTCATCGGTTATGTGGGCGCGTTCCCGATTCCCGAGGTTATCTATAACATTAACGCCTACACTCTGGGTGCCCAAAGCGTAAACCCGGCCGTGAAGGTCATGGTTGTATGGTCCAACACATGGTATGACCCGGCTACCGAGAAACAAGCCGCCATCTCCCTTCTGGACAAGGGCGCAGACGTACTGATGGCGTACCAGGATTCCCCGGCTACCATCCAAGCAGCTCAAGAGCGCGGTGCCTTCGCAGGCGGCAACGACTCCGACATGTCCCGCTTTGCTCCTGATGCTTACCTGACAAACCCTGTATGGAACTGGGGACCGTATTATGTGAAGGCTGTTAAATCCGTTATCGACGGCACCTTCAAGTCCGAGCAATATTCCGGCGACATGAAGGATAACACCGTAGCTCTGGCTCCCTTCGGCAACAAGGTTTCTGACGAAACCAAGAAGCTGATTGCCGACAAGCAAAAGGCCATTGTCGACGGCACCCTGGACGTATTCGCCGGCCCGATCCTGGACCAATCCGGCGCCACCAAGGTAGCGGAAGGCAAGAAGCTGACTTTGGACGAAGTGCTTGGCATGAACTGGTTTGTAAAAGGTGTAGACGGCTCTATTCCGAAGTGATAAAATTTGTGTGATTTTTAGGAAAAACATGATGGGGAGGGCTCCAGCCGGAGTCTTCCCCATGTGTATGAACATTCGAGGGGGCCAAATCGGTATGCTGGACCAGGCAGTCGAGATGAAACGGATAGTAAAACGGTTCGGTTCGGTGCTCGCAAACGATCAAGTCGATTTTTCGGCATCTGTCGGTGAAATCCATGCGCTTCTGGGCGAGAATGGCGCCGGCAAAAGCACGATGATGAGTATGCTGTCAGGCGTTTACCGCGCTGATGAGGGCGACATAATCATTCGCGGGAAGCCGGTGAAAATCCGCTCTCCGAAGGATGCGGCCGCATTGGGTGTGGGGATGGTGTTCCAGAATTTCAGGCTTGTCCACACGCTGACAGCGGCGGAGAACATCGTGCTTGGCGAAAAGGCGTCTTTTTGGCGCGGCACGAAATGGATGAAGGCCAAATGCAAGGAGATTGAAGAGCTGGCGGAGCATTTCGGGCTGGCGTTTCCCGTTGACCGTCCCATCTGGCAGCTTTCCGTAGGCGAGCAGCAGCGGGTGGAAATTGTGAAGACCCTGTACCGTGGAGCCAACATCATCATCTTGGATGAACCCACCTCGGTATTGACCCCCGGAGAAGCGGAGCAATTGTTTGCTACTCTGATTCGTATGAAAGAGGAAGGCAAAACCGTCATTATCACCACCCATAAAATGAAGGAAGTGCTGGCCGTATCCGACCGGAGTTCCGTTATGCGCAAGGGCCGTATGATTGCCACCTTGAATACGGCGGATACCAATGAGCGTGAGCTGGCCCAGCTTATGGTGGGCCGGGAGGTCACCATCATGCGGCAGCCCCGTACGCCCACTAAGGGCAAACGTCTGCTTGAGGTGAAAAACCTGAACGTCCTTGCCGAACACGGGCGTAAGGCTCTGGATCACCTGTCCCTGCATGTCCGTGAAGGAGAGATTGTCGGCATCGCCGGCGTTGCCGGCAACGGCCAAAAGGAGCTGGCCGAGGTGTTGACCGGCTTGCACCCGTGGCGGGACGGCGAAATCCACTTTGATGGCAAACGTGTGAAAAACGCCTCTGTTCGGGGAGCCATCGATGCAGGGATTGCTCACGTACCCGAAAACCGGATGAAAAGCGGCCTTGCCGGCCGTTTGGGGTCTGTGGATAATCTGCTGTTTAAGTCGTACCGTTCGCCGGAGCATTCCATTTTCGGTATGCTCCGCTCTGTGAAAAACCGCATTTGGTCCCAGTCCCTGGTGGAGAACTTCGACGTAAAGACCGCCTCCCTGGATGCCCCTGTCCAGCAGCTGTCCGGCGGCAACCAGCAAAAACTGCTGTTCGCCCGTGAAATCAGCCACCGCCCCAAGCTGATGGTGGCCGTTCATCCTACCCAAGGCCTGGATGTCGGCGCCACGGAGGGTGTGCATAAGCTTCTTATGGATCTGCGGCAATCAGGCAGCGGCGTGCTGCTGATTTCGGAGGATTTGGATGAGCTCTTGCAGCTATCCGACCGGATTCTGGTCATCTACAACGGCCAAATTATCGGGGAGCAAACCTTCGAGGAATCCAACCGGGAGCAAATCGGTATGCTGATGGCCGGTATCAAACACGAGAAGGGGGCTGCCGTATGAGCCGACAAGGCATTGCCTCCACCGCTCCGGTGAAGGAAAAGAAGGGTTTTTCATATCGGTTCCAGCTGGATATGTCCATTATTAAGACCCCGTGGTGGGCTCCCGTGGTCTCCATTATTCTGGCCTTGGCGGCCTGTGCCGTGTTCATTGCGGCCAACGGGATGAACCCGCTCACCGTCTACGCCAAAATGTTCGACGGCGCCTTTGGCTCCAGCTACGGTTTTACGGAAACGCTGGTTAAGGCGATTCCGCTTCTGCTGTGTGGTCTGGGCATTGCTGTAGCCTACCGGATCTCCGTCTGGAACATCGGGGCGGAGGGACAGTTTGTGGCCGGCGCTATGGCGGCAACGGCCATTACCATCTACATGCCCGGTTTGCCCGGTTATGTGGCTATCCCGGTGATGGTGATCGCGAGTATTGCAGCCGGCGGCGTTTGGGGACTGTTGACGGCGCTGCCCAAGGTTTATTTTCAGGTTAATGAATTAATTACTTCATTAATGTTGAACTATGTAGCCTTGCTGGCCATGGATTATGTGGTCTTCGGTCCTTGGAAGGACCCCAAGGGTTTTAACTTCCCCGGCTCTCCTGTATTTACCGGAGCCCAATCCCTGCCGGTGCTGGGCACCACCCGCTTGCACTTCGGCCTGATTTTCGGACTAATTGCGGTATTGGTTTATTTCCTGATGGTCAAATACACCAAGTGGGGCTACGAGCTCCGCTTGATCGGCGCCAATCCCAACGCCGCCAAATATGCGGGTATCCATATCAAACGCCATATTCTGATCGTAATGCTGATCAGCGGCGGTTTGGCTGGCCTTGCAGGGATGTCCGAGGTTTCCGGCGTCACCCACAAGCTGATGCAGGGGATTTCCCCGGGGTACGGGTATACGGCTATTATCGTGGCCTGGCTGGCCAAGCTGAATCCTCTGGGCATCGTGGTTTCGTCCGTGATGTTCGGCGCTCTGATCGTCGGCGGCTACAGCGTGCAAACCATCGGGCTGCCCTCATCCATTTCGGATATGCTGCAAGGGGCGATTCTGTTTTTCCTGATCGCCGGCGACATGCTGGTCCGGTTCCGCTTGCGGAAGAACTAAGGAGGAGAAAACAAGCATATGAACGATTTCAACCTGTACAGCTTCTCCGTTCAACTGCTGGTGGCGGCAGTCTCCGCCGGCACTCCGCTTCTGCTGGCCACATTGGGCGGCATTCTGAATGAACGGGCGGGCATTATCCAGCTTGGCGCCGAGGGCATCATGCTCATGGGCGCTGTGGTCACCTGTCTGGTGTACATCCGCACCGGCAGTCTGGCACTCACTCTTATCTCGGCAGTAGCGGTAACGGCGCTGCTGGGTGTGCTGCATGCTTTCCTGACGGTGACCCTGCGGGCTAACCACGCCATGACCGGCTTGGCTATGACTCTCTTCGGCAGCGGGCTGAGCGCATATCTGGGCAAGTCCATCAGCGGCCAGCCGTTGCCCGGCAAAGCTCCTCTAGTGGATCTCCCGTTTCTGGAGCCGATCCCCTTGGTCGGCGAGCTGTTCGCCCATATGGATGTGCTTACCTGGTTCAGTATTTTCCTGGTGATTGTAATGCATCTGCTTATCCACTACACCTCTTTTGGCCTTCATCTGAAAGCGATCGGCGACAGTCCTGCTACGGCGGATGTAATGGGCATCCGGGTGCAGCTGTCCCGTTATCTCTACGTGATCAGCGGCACGGCGCTGATCGGTTTGGCCGGTGCCGACCTGATTTTGGCTTATACCCCCAGCTGGACGGAAGGCATGACCTCAGGCAAGGGCTGGATTGCCGTTGCGCTGATTATCTTCGCCAGATGGAATCCCCTGCGGGCCTTGTTCTGTGCGTATCTCTTCGGCGCCCTGGATTCCCTGGGCTTCCGGATTCAGCTTACAGGCAGCACAATTCCGGTTTATTTTCTCAAAATGATTCCTTATGTGGTCACCATCCTGGTGCTGATGTACCTGGGCTGGCGCAACCGCAACAAACCCTCCGGCACACCGGAGGCGCTGGGCGTCCCGTATGTCCGGGAGCAGCGGTTTTAAAGGCAAACACAGAGCAGACCCGGCTGATTTGGTTCAGCGGGTCTGTTTTTTTGGGGTTCCGGGAAAGTCGCCGGAGGCAGACAGGACCGGCTGTGCTGTTGCCCGATGACGAAATGTAAGCGGCAAACAATGTCAGCTATGAGCGTCAAAAAGGCTGAATTGCGGGCAATACCGACATAAAATGTCTGTTAACCGCCCCAATTCCTGCTTTTTTCACTAAAATGAGAGCGTTAGCAGACAAATCATGTCGGTATTCTGCCAAATGAGACCCCATGTACAAAATAGCAGACATGTGTTGCCTGTTATCATTTGGCCCGTGTTTTGAACATGGCATACAGCTGCAGACCAGCCAACACGGCAGTATCGGTCAGGGAGGCGGCGAAGGCCAGCGCCAGCCAATTTTCATTTTCCAGCAGGTAATACATCATGATGTGCCCGGCCAGCAGAATGAGGAAGGCCACCAGCAAATTGATTTGGGTCAGGAATTTCAGCGCTTTTTCCAGCATAAGGAGCTCCTTTATATGCTTTTGGTCTTATTTGGCAATAGTCTGCCCTAAGCCCTAAGACCTGATTCATGCAAATTCGCTATATTTCCAGTAGATTAGACAATCCAAACAAGGTACAATATTGGAAAGGAAGGCGTAACTTTACAACCGGGGAGCGATAGTCATGTCCATTGATCCATCTGTGCTCAAACAGCTGCTGTCTTTGCAGATGCTCCAGAGTACGGACACACTGACTGGCGGGAGCCAAACAAATGAAACGGGAACGGATTTTTCCGAGCTGCTCCAGCTATTGTTGGGTGACTCTGCTGCGGAATCCACGAGGCATAAGGTGATTCCCGCCGCGGAGCTGCTGGCCAGAGGAAAATGGAGCTCGGCTTACCTGGGCAATGCTGCCCTAAGCGCACCGGTATCCGGCAAGTCGGCGCCGTCCGATTATGAGCAGCCGATTCAAGCGGCAAGCCGGCGTCACGGTGTGGAGGCCAGCCTGGTGAAGGCGGTAATTGAGGCGGAGTCGGGATATGACAGCAATGCCGTGTCCAAGGCGGGAGCCAAAGGCCTGATGCAGCTGATGGATGCCACCGGCCAGGGGCTGGGGGTCCGCAATCCCTTCGACGCGGTTCAGAATATTGAAGGCGGCACACGTTTCTTATCCAACTTGCTGCGCAAATATGACGGCAACGAAGCTGTGGCATTGGCTGCGTATAATGCCGGTCCGGGCAGGGTGGACAGGCTGGGTATCAGGAATGATGCGGACCTGTATGCCAAGCTGGGGCAATTGCCCAAGGAAACCCAAGCCTACGTATCCAAGGTGCTGGGGTATAAAGCGCAGTACGAAGTTTAACAGCCCGGCGCCCCTCATATTGGGGCTGGTATTTTGGCGCAGGCTGTACTACCATAGAACGTACACGGGAAAAGATCGAGATAACCGGTCTTTTTTCTTTTTGTATAGAAAAAGGAGAACCGAGACGTATGCTTTATCTGGATTATTGCGCTACGACACCGCTGCGGCAGGAGGTAACCGCCGCCGTGACGCAGTGTATGAATGTATATTACGGCAACCCCAGCTCCCTTCACCGGCTTGGGGTGGAGGCAGAGAAGCTGTTGATCCGCGCCAGAGAGGTGCTGTCCGGCACCCTTTCGGCTAAACCCCAGGAAATCCTGTTTACCTCCGGAGGGACGGAGAGCAACAACATGGCGGTGAAAGGGGCGGCCATGGCATTCCGCTCCCGGGGTAACCACTTGATCACCACGGCCATCGAGCATCCGTCCGTGTACGAGGCCTTCCGGCAGCTGGAGCAGGAGGGCTTTCGGGTAACCTATCTGCCGGTGGATGTCACCGGAGCAGTGCGGGTGGAGGATTTGGCAGCGGCTATATGCAAGGAGACGATTCTGGTCAGCATCATGGCGGTCAACAACGAAACCGGCCGGATTCAGCCGGTGGAGGAGGCGGGGCAGCTGCTAAAGCAGTATCCCCGCATTGTGTTCCATGTGGATGCTGTGCAGGCCTTCGGCAAACTGCCGGTGTCTCCGGCCAAGTGGAATGCGGATCTGGTCAGCTTTTCCGCCCATAAATTCCGCGGCCCCAAGGGAGTGGGGATGCTGTATAAGCGGGAAGGGCTGCAGCTGTATCCGCTTTTAGCCGGAGGCGGGCAGGAGCAGGGGCTGCGCTCGGGCACCGAGAATGTGCCCCAGATCGTAGGCATGGCCAAAGCCGCCCGTCTGGCGGTAGAGGGGATGACCGCTAAAACAGCGCATATGTATGCCTTACGGGAAAGCTTGGTACGACGGCTGTCCCGGATGGACGGCGTTGTAGTTCATGGCTCCCCGCGGATGGAGGAGATGGCGCCCCATGTGGTTCAATTCTCCTGCCCCGGCTACAGGCCTGAAACCTTGGTGCACAGCCTGGAGGAACAGGAAATTTATATTTCCACCCGTTCTGCCTGCTCGTCCGGCGATAACCGTCCCAGCCGGGTGCTCTCAGCGATGGGCATCCCGGCGGCGGAAGCAGCAACAGGCTTGCGCATCAGTTTTTCTGAAAATGAGACTAAAGAAGATTTAGAGCGGGCTGCCGATGAGCTGGAGCGCGTACTGCGCAAGCTGGCCCCCTCATCCGGACTTAGCGAATAGCTCTTAGGAGGAAACACACGATGAACCCCAACACAGTCATTGTCCGGCTGGGCGAGCTTACCCTTAAGGGGCGAAACCGGTACCGCTTCGAAAAAAGGGTGCTTCAGCAGCTTCAGCCCTTACGGGAGCAATATCCCAAAACAGGAATATCCCTGGAATTCGGTCGCATTCATATTGATCTGCAGGAAGCGCCCTACGAGGCGGCAACAGAGGTGCTGGACAAGATTTTCGGGTTAGCTTCATACAGCCCTGCCCATAAGGTCAGCCTGGAGCTGGACGACATCCGGGAGAAAGCCCTTGAGCTGATGCGGGAGCTGGAGCCCTCGGAAGGGAAGCGCACCTTTAAAGTGGCCGCCAAACGCTCCAACAAAAAGTACCCCCATGATTCCATGGAGCTGCTGCAGCTGGTGGGCGGGCATATTCTGCGCCATACCCAAGGCTGGCGGGTGGATGTGCATCACCCGGAGGTGACGCTGTGGGTGGATATCCGGGACAAGGAGGCCTTTGTCTTTACGGATATTGTGCCGGGCAGCGGCGGGTATCCGCTGGGCACCAACGGAAAAGCGCTGCTGCTGTTGTCCGGCGGGATTGACAGTCCGGTTGCGGGCTGGCTGTCCATGCGGATGGGATTGGAGATCGAAGCCGTCCATTTCCACAGCTACCCGTATACCAGTGAACGCGCCAAACGGAAGGTGGAGGACCTGGCCCGGGAGCTGGCCCGGTATTCGGGTACGCTTAAGCTGCATATGGTGCCGTTTACGGATATTCAGGTGAAGCTGAAGGAGCAGGGGCGTGAAAATCTGCTGGTCATTTGCATGAAGCGGGCTATGCTGCGGATTGCGGAGCAGCTGGCGGAGCGGCGTTCCGCGAAAGCATTGATTACCGGGGAGAGCCTGGGCCAAGTGGCCAGTCAAACCCTAGCCAGTCTGGATGTCATCGGCCGGGCTGCCGGCATTCCTGTTATACGGCCGCTGATTACCATGGATAAGGGGGAGATTGTCAAGGTCTCGGAGAAAATCGGCACCTTCCCCATCTCCATCCAGCCGTATGAGGATTGCTGCACGCTGTTCCTGCCTAAGTCCCCCTCCACAAATCCGGGCATCCGGACGGTGGAAAAGGTGGAGGCGATGATCCCGGGGCTGGATGAACTAATCCGTCTTGCAGTGGAGGGTACCGAAACTCAGGTGATCGGGGCTGGCCAGTCCGCACGGGAGCTGGACGAGTTGTTTTAAGGGATAGGACCCGCTTCACACTGGAATCCGCCTATTCCGCGGGGAGTGGAAGGACAGGTGGGAATCCGCCGCTCGGTACGCTAACGGAACTATGAGGCGCATACAGAGTGGAACCGCCGACTCGTGCGCTAACGGAATAACAGAGTGGAACCCGCCGTCTTGGAGCGCCTAACGGAACTCAGAGACGCTTACAGACCAAAACCCGCCTTCTCCGCCCGCTAATGGAACTCAGAGACGCTTAGCCGGGTGAACGGTGTCAAATTGGAGGCATATTGTGCTCTAAAGGTCGCTGAGTTCCGTTAGAAATCAAACAGGGCGTTTTTGGGCCGCTAAGAGCTTCTGAGTTCCGTTAGCGCTTCGGCCACATCGGCGGTTGCCCATCATTCCTAAAACAACCCCCCTCCGTTGGACTCACATCCATACGAAGGGGGTTTTGCTATGCAGTAGCCTGCCGACCCGGCTTATTCCAAACGGATAATAACATCACCGGCTAAAACGCCGGCGGGAATACTGACACTTTGCGCATCCGGCCCGGCTTCAACACCGGAGCCTTCCACAGCAGCCATCGTCCCCATACCATACATTGAAATCCGGAAGGGGGCGCCGGCTCCTTCATAATGAACCCGCAGCACCTGCTGTTCCAGCTCCGCCGAAACGGAAAGCACGACAGCTCCTTTGGTGTCCCGGACCTGCACCGCCGCACGCTGGCCGTCCTCCAACGCGTACAGCCGGAGATCGACGTCCTCCGCATATGTATAGTCCGGCCGATGGTCCACGGCCCCCACAGCCAAGAAGGAATTGGGCCGTACCCAAAGCGGCAGACTTAAGAAACCATGGTTTTCCCTGATCCAGCGGCCGCCTTCCTCCGTTTCGCCGGTTAACAGCCGGGTCCACCTCCCGCGGGGCAGATAATAATCCACATCTCCTTGTTCACTGAACACCGGGGCTACCAGCAGGCTGCCGCCCAACATGTACTGACGGTCCAGATACAGACAGGCCGGGTCATCCGGGAACTCCAGCACCATCGCCCGCATCACCGGAAGTCCCAGCTCATGCGCTTGGGCAGCGGCGTCGTAGAGATAGGGCATGAGGCTGCATTTCAGCTTGGTGAAAAAGCGGGCCGTCTCCACAGATTCCTCATCGTATGCCCACGGCACCCGGTAGGAATGGCTGCCGTGGAGGCGGCTGTGGCTGGAAAGCAGACCAAAGGCCAACCAGCGTTTGAATACATGGGCAGGAGCGGTGTTCTCGAAGCCGCCGATGTCATGGCTCCAGAAGCCGAAGCCGGAGAGTCCCAAGGACAGTCCGCCCCGCAGGCTTTCGGCCATGGCGCCGTAGTCGGCGTAGCAGTCCCCGCCCCAATGAACGGGAAACTGCTGGCAGCCCACCGTGGCGGAGCGGGCAAACACCGCGGCCTCTCCCGGTCCCAGCAGCTCCTCCAGCACGTTGAACACAGTACGGTTATATAAGAAGGTATAATAATTATGCATCAGAACCGGATCAGAACCGTCCGCATACGCCACATCCACCGGGATCCGTTCGCCGAAGTCGGTTTTGAAGGCGTCCACACCCATCTCCACCAGCTCCCTGAGGTATCCCGCATACCACCGGCAGGCCTCCGGATTGGTGAAATCCACCAACCCCATCCCCGGCTGCCATTGATCCCCCTGCCATACATCACCGTTAGCCCGGCGCAGGAGATAACCCTTTTGCTTCCCCTCGGCAAACAAAGGAGAGCGCTGGGCGATATATGGATTAATCCACACGCAAATCTTCAGACCCTTTTCCTTCAACCGCGCCAGCATCCCGGCCGGATCGGGAAATACCCGCCGGTCCCACCGGAAGTCCGTCCAATGGAACTCCTTCATCCAGAAGCAATCAAAATGGAACACATGCAGAGGGATGTCCCGTTCCTTCATGCCGTCCACAAAGGAGGTTACCGTCTCCTCATCGTATTGGGTCGTGAAGGAGGTGGACAACCACAAGCCGAAGCTCCAGGCCGGAGGCAATGCGGGTTTGCCTGTGAGCTCTGTATACCGGCCCAAGACCTCCTTCATCGTGGGGCCGGCAAGTATGTAATATTCCAAGGTTTCGCCGGGTACGCTGAACTGGGCTTTTTTCACCTTTTCCGAGGCCAGCTCGAAGGACACCCGTCCGGGATGGTTGACCAAAACGCCATATCCTTTGCTGCTCATGTAGAAGGGGATGTTTTTGTACGCCTGCTCGGTGCTGGTGCCGCCGTCGGCGTTCCAGATATCCACAGTTTGCCCGTTTTTGACAAAAGGGGTAAACCGCTCCCCCAAACCATACAGGCATTCCCCGATATCCAGCTCCAGCTCCTCTCGGACATAAGCGGTATCCTCTGTGTCATGGATGTAAGCCATGGATTTGGAGGCGCTTCCAGTCAACCGGCGGTTTTGCTCAAAAAATTCCACCCGCCATTCCTCCCCGGAGCTGATTCGGACCGACAAGTTGCCGCTCCGTAGAATTGCCCCGCCGTCCGTTTCCTCTACAGTGAGGTGTTCCTGCCCCGGAACGGAAAAAAGGGAGAAGGCGGGTCCCCGCTCCACTTCCCCCATATGGTGCATCAGCCGGATTCCAATCACCCCTGGAATGGGGGAGAAAACACGCACCGTCAGCAGCATGGTATCCAGCATACTTCCTCTTCCGTGCAAAGGCCGCGGCGCAGCATATGCCGTCAGCCCTTCCGGGTCCAGCTCAATTTCGTGGGGCTGTACGGCCCCCATAACGGTAAAGCCCTTGCGAATCATCCAATTGCCATCGGTAAACTTCATTGCGGCATCACCTGATCCTCTCTTATGTACAAAAACCGGCTGTTTGAGACTCCGATTACATAAGCAGCGCTAATTTGACGGGCAAAGCCCCATATCAAGAGGGGCTTTGCCGTCAACAGCGGATCTTATTGTTCACAGATCTTTAGTTCAACCGGCTTCTTTTAAACATCTTCAGGATTTCCGCTACGATCATGGGCAGCAGGCTCAAGCCGGCAACAATCAGCCAGTCGGTGATTCCCAGCGCATGGACGTTGAATATCCGGGCGATGGGGGCGATGGAGATGATGCAGACCTGGAGCACAACGCCGAACAGGAAGGAGTACACCAGCTTCATGTTGGAGCCAAAGCCCAGCTTAAAGATGGATTCCGTGTCCGAACGCAGGTTGAAGGAATGGACCAGCTGGGAGAAGCTCAGCACGCCGAAGGCCAAGGTTTGGGCATGGCGCAGGGCATCCTCCGAATAACCCTCGGGCATCAGCGGGAAGAAGCCCGTGTGGTCCGTGTACATTTTCATACCAATAATAAACGCCGCAAGTGTCGCAATGCCGATAATCGCCCCGTACAGCAGGATGTATCCGATTTTGCCGTGGAACAGGCTTTCCTTGGCGGAGCGGGGCTTTTCCTTCATAACGGCGGGGTCCTTCGGATCCATACCCAAGGACAGGGCAGGCATGGTATCGGTGACCAGGTTAACCCACAGAATGTGGATCGGACGCAGTGGTGTCGCCCACCCGAAGAGAATCGCCAGGAACAAAGCTACAATTTCACCCAGATTACAGGATAGGAGGAACAAAATGGCTTTCTTTATATTTCGATAAATGTTCCGTCCTTCCTCCACAGCTTTGACAATGGATGAAAAATTATCGTCGGTAAGCACCATATCGGCAGCGCCTTTGGCCACATCCGTTCCGGTAATGCCCATGGCAACCCCGATATCTGCCTGCTTGAGGGACGGGGCGTCATTGACGCCGTCACCGGTCATGGAGACTATATTGCCACGCTGCCGAAGAGCGCTGACGATCTTCACCTTGTGCTCGGGAGAAACCCGGGCGAATACCCGCAGGTTGTCAATCCGGCCGGACAGCTCCTGCTCGGAGATTTGGTCCAGCTCCACGCCTGACATAACCTCATCCTTGGATGAGGCGATGCCCAGCTCGCTGGCAATGGCGAAGGCGGTATCCTTGTGGTCGCCGGTGATCATGACGGTTTTGACCCCGGCTTTTTTACAAACGGCGATGGAGTCGGCTACCTCTGTCCGCGGCGGATCAATCATCCCCACAAGACCGACGAAGATCAGCTCCTTTTCCATTTCATCAACGGGAATATGGCGGTCCGGCACGGGACGGTAGGCAGCTCCCAATACCCGCAGGGCTTTGTCGGACATGCTTTGCGCCGCATCCATGATCGCCTTCCGGTCCGCATCGGTCATCGGCTCCACATTCCCGTTGCGGTGGATTCCGGTGGAGATGGTGAGCAGGTTGTCGATAGCACCTTTGGTGTGAATGCGGAATTCCCCGTTGTACATGTTCAGCGTGGACATCAGCTTCCGGTCGGAGTCGAAGGGGAGTTCGTTTACCCGGCGGTGCTCCTCATCCAGTGATTTCTTGTCCAGGTTGACTTGATCTCCCGCTACCAGCAGCGCGATTTCCGTAGGGTCTCCCGTTTTGGAGCCGGCCGTATATGTAGCGTCATTACAAAGCACCAAAGCCTCCAGCAGTATCCGGTGGGAATCGGTGGCGGTGGAAAGCTGGTCCAGCTTGGCCGATTGGCCGTCCGCATAAAACTCGGTTACTGTCATCTTGTTCTGCGTCAGTGTACCGGTTTTGTCTGAGCAAATGATATTTACGGAGCCAAGGGCCTCAACGGCAGGCAACTTCCGGATAATAACGTTTTGCTTGATCATACGCTGCACGCCGATGGCCAATACGATAGACACGATGGCAATCATGCCTTCGGGGATGGCGGCCACGGCCAAGCTGATGGCGGTCATAAACATTTCCAGAAGCTCGCGGCCTTGGAGCAGACCGATACCGAACATGATGACGCAGATGCCGATGGCGGCAATCCCCAGGTATTTGCCCACTTGGGCCAAATTCTTCTGAAGGGGAGTTGTGTCCTCGTCAGCCTGCTCCAGCAAAGTAGCGATTTTGCCGATTTGGGAATCCATGCCTGTGGCGACGGCAACCCCTTCGCCGCGGCCGTACGTGACCAGAGTGGACATAAAGGCCATGTTTTTCTGATCGCCCAAAGGCAGGTCGGCAGGGTTGGCGGTTTCAGGAGCAAAGTCAGCCTGTTTGTCTACAGGGACCGATTCACCGGTCAGAGCGGATTCCTCGATTTGCAAGTTGGCGGATTCCGTAAGCCGCAGGTCGCAGGGGATATAACGGCCCGCATCCAGAATAATCAGGTCGCCGGGCACGACATCCTCCGAAGGGATCTCCTTCAGCTCGCCGCCCCGTCTGACCACCGCCCGGGGAGTGGACATCTGCTTCAAGGCTTCCAGGGCATGCTCCGCCTTGGATTCCTGAACAACGCCCACCACTGCATTCAGCACGACTACCAGGAAAATAATCAGGGCATCCGCGATTTCCCCGACAATTCCGGAAATGAGCGCAGCGCCGATGAGCACATAGACCAAAACATCGTTAATCTGGGCAAAAATCCGTTGCAGCAAGGATTTCTGCTTTTTGCCGGCCAACCGGTTGGGTCCGTGTTCGGCAAGGCGCTTCGCCGCTTCTGCATCGCTTAAACCCTGCTGCGGATTCACCTGCAGCTCCTCCAACGTTTTCTCCTTCGTTTTCATGTACCAGATTGTAAACACCACCCTTTTTCAGATTGACATTTCATCTGACTGGCATCTTTTCAAATACCCGGATTCCGGTTTTTTGAAGCATTTGCCAAATCCTTTGCTGGACATTACGGCTCATGGGCTTGTCCGGTTTCGGGAATTTACCGGTGGGGACAAACTTCAGTCATGTCCCGCATATGCTTAATCATAGGCTTACAACAGACGGAGTGGACATTCCTTTTTGGAAAAGGGGGACAAGAATACATGCTGGAATGGATGCTGCTTTTTATCCAGATCATGATTATCAACCTGGTGTTATCCGGCGACAACGCGGTGGTCATCGCCATGGCCAGCCGGAAGCTGCCTCATGAGCAGCAGAAAAGAGCAATCTGGTGGGGCGCCTTCGGTGCCATCGCGCTGCGGCTCTTGTTGACCGCTGTCGCCGTCGTATTGCTGCAGATCGCATATATTCAGGCCGTAGGGTCCCTGCTGCTGCTGTATATTGCCATCAAACTGCTGATTGATGAGGAAAAGGACCACCGGGTGAAGGAAGCGTCTACCTTGGGCAATGCCATCCGGACGATTATTGCGGCCGACTTCATTATGAGTCTGGACAATGTGCTGGCCATCGCAGCCAGAGCGGATAACAATTATTCGGTTATTCTTCTCGGCGTCGGCCTTAGTGTGCCCATCATTATCTGGGGTAGTACACTGGTGATGAAACTCCTTCACCGGTTCCCCGTGCTGGTTTATCTGGGTGCAGGGATTCTGGGTTATACGGCAGGGGAGATGATGGTGAAGGACCCGAAAATGATGGAGCTGATGAACAGCCATCTGTGGCACAGCAGTATGCCTTGGGCAACAGCCGGCATTGTGCTGGGGGCAGGGTTGTTAAAGAAGCTGCTGGAGCCGGGGGCCGGGAGGACGGCATAGGGGGATGGACAGCAGGTTAAGGATAGAGGATAGGGAACAGCAGTCCTTGTGGTCTGCTGTTTTTGTGTTTTGCGGAATCTTAATAATTCAGCTTGCCCTCAGGGAAACATTTACAAAATCTCAATCTTCCCTTTACATTGCAATAACCTATTCATTTATCCCGTTAATCTCCCATTTACACTCCCCGATTATGATGATTAAAGCGTACAACATCAAGACTTGCTCAGGTATTCATATGAAACCAGATAAGGGAGAGATCAATTTGAACAAGTATGCAAAAATCATCATAACCGGCGGGTTGGCCCTGTCCTTGCTGCCGGCGGCTGCTGTGGAGCAAAAAGTAACGGCTGCGGAAGCGGCGGCTCCCGCCTCCAAAAATCTTATCGTCCTGATCGGTGACGGCATGGGTCCCGCCCAAGTAACGGCCGGACGTGACTACCTCAAGTACATAAAGAATATCAACCATCTGGAGCTGGACAGCTATTATGTAGGACAAGCCACAACATTCGCCGACCGCGGTGAAGACGGGGGCGTTGTGGTATCCGGTATCGTAACGGATTCCGCTTCCGCCGGTACCGCATTCGCCACCGGCCACAAAACCTACAATGCCGGCATAAGCGTATCCAATGAAGACATTTCTATGCCGTTTGCCTCCGTACTGGAAGCGGCTGAAGCTGCAGGCAAGGTGACCGGTCTTGTGACAACAGCTCGGATTACCCATGCAACTCCCGCTGTTTATGCCTCCCACGTACGCAGCCGCGATAATGAGTCCGCTATTGCCAGCCAATATCTGGACAGCGGCATTGATGTGCTGTTCGGCGGCGGCAAGCAATTTTTCACCACTACTGCAGAAAAGGGCAAACGCACGGACAAAAACATCATCGGCGATTTCCAAACCAAGGGTTATGAGGTCGCCTATGATGCCGCAGGACTTGCTTCCATTAAAAGCAGCAAGGCGCTGGGACTGTTCAACAGCTCTCACGTGGCATATACGCCGGACCGGGACGAAACTGTACCGAGCCTGGCCCAAATGACCTCTAAAGCACTGGACATTCTGTCCAAGGACACCAACGGCTTTGCCATCATGATCGAAGGCGGCCGGATTGATCATGCTTCCCATGCCAACGACTTCTCCACCACCATCGACGAAGTGCTGGATTTTGACGCAGCCGTGAAGGTCGCCATGGATTTTGCCAAGAAGGACGGCAACACCTCTGTGGTCATTACAGCCGACCATGAAACCGGCGGTCTGTCTCTGGCCCGCGATAATATTTATGAGAGCAACTATGATCTCTGGGACAAGCAAATTCATTCCTCCGAATCCATTGCCTCAGCGCTGAAGGCTGCCAAAACGCCGGAAGAAATCAAGCAAATCGTTCAAGGCAATACTTGGATCACCGATCTGACCGATGAGGAAATTGCGCAAATCATGGCTGGCGACGGCTCCTCCTACGGCCGCGAAGGCAGCTACAATGCGGTTATCGCCAAACGTCTTCTCATCGGCTGGACCGGTCACGGCCACTCCGGTGTGGACGTGGGTGTATGGGCATACGGTCCTATCGCAGATCTGGTGAAGGGTCAAGTGGATAATACCGACATTGCCAAGAGCTCCGCCAAGGTTCTCGGTGTGGATCTGGATGCTGCCACGGCCAAGCTGCAAGCCAAGACTATCTATCCCAAGTTCAAAATCAACCGCAATAAGGAAGTGCTGTACCCCGCCAAGGCGCTGGCTGAAAAAATGGGCATCACTGTATCCTATGACGATGCTTCCAGAGCGGTTAAGCTGACCGGCACCGCAGGTGAATATTCGGTCAATGTGGATTCCCTGGCTGTTAGCTGGAACGGCGCCGCCGACTCCATCACTGCAGAGAATGACTACGGCAAGCTGTACCTGCCCCTCTCCGCCTTCAGCAAACTGACCGGCAAGAGCCTCGTGTGGGACTCCCTGTCCGAGCGGATTCTGCTGCCGTAATCATGAAAAAAGCCATGATTGAGCTTCACGGGGTCCGCAAGGACTTCGTTGTTTCGGACAGGCGGCTTCCCATCCTTCACATTCCGCAATGGAATGTGGAGGCCGGGGGCCGCCTGGCCTTGCTGGGGCCCAGCGGCAGCGGGAAAAGCACCGTGCTGCACTTGCTCAGCGGAATCCTTCGGGCGGACCGCGGCGAGCTGCGTGTGGCGGACACGCCTCTCCATGAGCTGAATGAAGCGGAGCGCGACCGTTTCCGGCTGCGCCATGTGGGTTATATCATGCAGGACTTTCATTTAATCGGTTCTTTGACCGCTGCGGAAAATGTGGAGCTGATGCTGCCGCCCGGAAAACGGGGGGACCGGCGGAAGCTGCTGCGGGAATGGTTCGGCCGGGTGGGTCTGGCCGACCGGATGGACCATCTGCCCGGACAGCTCTCCCGGGGCCAGCAGCAGCGGACGGCCATCGTGCGGGCACTGATCGGTGAGCCGCCCCTGGTGCTGGCGGATGAACCCACCGGGAGTCTGGACTTTGAGTCTGCAGAGCTGGTGATGCGCCTGCTCTTGGAGCTTTGCGCCGATCAGGGAAGCACCTTGGTGGCGGTTACCCATGATCTTCATCTGGCGCAGCTGTTCCCTGACCGGATCGGCATCACAGAGATCAACACGGTATTGGCGGCGCATTCCTCGGCACGGCAGGATAATCCGATGCCGGAGAAGGAGGCGTTGAAAGCATGAGTCTGTTCCAATTGGTATGGCGCAATGTGCTGCACCGCCGGACATTATCCGTGTTGACGGCGGCGGCAGTGGCGGTGACGGTGGCCCTGACGGTATTTCTCCTGCTGTTGCGGGACGGGGTGGAGCAGGGAGCGGAGAAGGGCTACGGCCCCTTCGAAGTGGTTGTTGGTGCTGACGGAAGCGAATCCCAACTGGCGTTGAATACTTTTTACCATGTAGGTGCTCCTACAGGGAATGTGCCGTACAGTGTGTTGTCCGGTATTCAATCCGAAGCGGATACGGCTGCCGCTTTCGGCATGACCACGGGGGACAGTTACAACGGCTATCCCATCGTTGGGGTTGATCCGGGTTATTTCCAGGTCCGGTACGGTGACAAACGTTTGGCCTCCGGCAAACTGTATGCGCAAACGGGGGAAGCGGTGGTGGGAGCCTATGCCGCCAAGGCAGCCGGGCTGAAGGTAGGGGATACGTTCCATGGCGCCCACGGACTCACAGAGGAGCATCATGAGGAGGAGGGAGAAGAGGAGCACGAGGCCCACGAGAGCTTTTCCTATAAAGTGGTCGGCATCCTGCCCCAGCTCCATACCCCTGATGACCGGGCGGTCTTCACCACCCTGGATTATGCCTGGGCGGTGCATCACAATGAGCATTCCGAAAACCGGGAGGTCACGGCTGTTATGATCAAACCGGCCACCTTGACCGGGGCCCAGGCGCTGAAGCTGAAGTACGACGCCTTGGATAATGTCCAGGCGGTGTTCACCAGCAAAGCAGTTGCCGACGTGGTCAATATGGCGGACAAAGGCACACAAGCTGCCGGCGCTTTGACGGTGCTGTGTGTGGCGCTGGCCTCCATTACGTTGACCCTGTCGCTGATCGCAGCCGCCAATGAGCGGCGGCGGGATGCGGGGCTGCTGCGCCTGATCGGCAAGTCCCGCGGCTATGTATGGGCGACATTGATGGGCGAAGGGCTGCTGTTGACGCTGGCCGGTCTTGCGGCAGGTGTGCTGCTGGGCCATGGAGCCAGCGGAATGTTTACGGATGCGGTGTTCGGCTACACCGGCATCCGGCTGTCCGCATGGGCGGCAGCTCCGGGCGAAGGCCTGCTGCTGGCCGGGGCGCTGGTGCTGGGCGGGCTGGCTACGCTGGCTCCAGCCATGAACATGTACCGGGCCGACCCGTTGCAGCTGTTCCGAGGGTAGAAGCCCCAAAAAGTGACGAGAAGCTCCGAAGTGGATTCCGACTACTTTTAGGGGAGCCCCCACTGGAAAGATAAATCTCAGATGATTACTTTGAAACCGAGGAGATTAGGCCCAAACGTTGTACTTTTGCACTAGATAGAAGAGAGAGGGGATTGCAGGTATGGGCAAGCTGATTAGACCAATGGGGACTGTAATGGCGGTGGTGTTGGCTGCCGCTTTAGCGGCTGGCTGCGGCAGCAAGGCGGGTGTGGCCGGGGAGACCGGCAGCTTTGGCGATGCCCGGCCGGCAGCGGAAGCTGCGGCCATCACGGCATCGTCAACGGCATCGTCAACGGCAGGACCGACGGCGCAGCAGCCGGCAGCGTCTGCTGCGC
>JAEWMH010000131.1 GCA_023393235.1 Bacillota bacterium
AAGCTTACGGCCCGTGAGAAGGCGGATGGCAGCTATGAGCCGGTTATCAAGGTTTCGGGCAATCCGGAAAAGGAAACCACTCCCGGCAAGAAGGATCTCTACCGGATCGTGGACAGGAAAACGGGGAAAGCCGAGGCGGACTATATTGCTCTGGACGGGGAAGAGGATGTGAAGCAGGGGGCGCGGATCAAGCTGTTCGACCCGGTTCACCCCTATCTGCACAAGTTTGTGGAGGACTACGAAGCGATGGCCCTGCTGCAGCCCGTCTTCCGAGATGGGGAGCTGGTTTCTAAGCTGCCTTCTCTGGAGGAAATCCGTCTTTACCACAAGCAGCAGCTGTCCCTGTTCTGGCCGGAATATCTGCGCAAGCTGAACCCCGCCGTATATCCCGTGGATCTCAGCATTGCCGCCTGGGAGAAAAAGATGGAGCTTCTGCACCGCCGCGGGGGCTGAAAAAGGGGGATAGAGACTGCGAGGAAATAAAGTACCGCTAATTTGCTGACAAAACTCCCAAAACCGTGGAGATTTTGTCAGCAAAAGCGGGTACTAATTTCCTCGCAGCTCCTTAGTCGCACAAGGGCTGGGCCTGGGGGTCCAGATATAGCCGGACCATCGTTTGCAGCTGCTCCTCCGTATTCCGCTCCAGCGATAAGGGAGGCAAGCGGTCCGTAGAGAAAAAGCCCACCTCGGAGGTTTCCAGGGTACCCTCCCCGCTTGCTGCGGCGCCTCCCACAATGGAGCAGGCGATAAATATTTTGTAGATATGCCACGGGGACGGCGGGTGCCCGTGGTTTTGTTTGTCCAATACGGCCAGCAGCCGGTCGGCTTTCACCTCGTAGCCCGACTCTTCCCGGGTTTCCTTCACGGCAATCTGGAACGGGGAGAAGCCTATATCCGCCCAGCCTCCGGGCAGGGACCAGCCGCCGTCCGTCCGCTCCCGCACCAAAAGAAGCTTGCCCTCCCGCATCACAACGGCGCGGATGTCGGTTTTGGGTGTGGCATAGCCCGTATCCGATGCGAAGGCCATCCGGATCTGCTCCTTGTCCGCGCCTGTATACTGCTCCATGATGTCCACAGCCAGCTCCCGGAGCATTTCGTAACGCTCCTTATCGTAGATATCCTTCACATAGGCCAGTCCCGATTGGGATATGGCCTGAATCTGCTTGGCCCAGACCAGCCATTGGGGATCCATTCCGGTAATGCCTCCTTTTAATGAAAAACGGAGCTTGTGATACTGTTTTCGTAAATAAGTGTATCACAAAACAAAAAAGCCTGAGACATCGCCTCAGACCGAGTGTATCAAAATGATTCGTGAAGGTGCATCCCGCAAGGGCGTCCCCGCCAAACTGGGGAAAGAAGAGGGAACGCCCTTTTATGGATGCCCGCTGTCCATAAATAGGCCGCCTTACGGGTTGTAAGGTTCCCAGGTTTGGTCCGGGTTCACGCAGATATCCCCGATTCCGGGGGCATTAACCGGTACGCTGGGAGGATTGCAGGAAGACACTGCAGTTTCGAAAGCGATAGGAGCATGCTCCAGTACTGCCGGTTTCACATAGTTCAGCTTCATATTGTATCACCCTTTCTTGTATTTAAGATACAAAATGTATCTTTGTAGATAATATACAAGATCCTTTTTCACTTGTAAAGCCGAAATGCAAGATTTTTGCAGAATCTTTTTTTTGGCAATCGGATGTCCTACAGGTCACGGGTTTCTTCATAATCCGTATGCTTCGGTGTCCGCCCGAAGAGGAAGTCCAGGGATACCCCGAATAAATCGGCAATGTCACTCAGAAGCTGAAATTCCGGCTCTCTCCGGTTTTTCTCATAATGGGAGAGGGCGGAACGGGAAATTCCCAGCTTGCTAGCAAGCTCCTCCTGAGTAAGTCCCTTCTGCTCCCGCAAATAGGTAATCTGTTCCCCGCAGGTGATCATATCATACCCCTTTCTCTATACATAAGCTTTTATTATAGATATCGCTTTCCGTCCTAAGTAGATACCGATTTTTGCCATGGAATATGCAATATCCTGATCAGGTCGCCGGTTCGGGGAGAAGGTATAAGCAGAAATTATTGAAACTCCCCGGTTTTTCCGATACAATGTGTATCATATATATATCATAATAAATTTACATGCAAAAGAAAAGTCCCTAAATGGGACAAATAATGGAGTCCCCCGTCCGCCTGTGGGCATAGCATATGACGAGGGCGCGAAAGAGAGGAATTGTGTTGGAAAAGAAACCGCTGTCCGCCGCAAAATTGTTGTTATGTCTTGTGCTCCTTGCCGTCCTTGTTCATTATCCCTCCGCAGATTCCCGTATCTTCCCCGATACGACCGCCCTCGCCGCCGGGGAAAACACCACGAAACGAGGAGGGACGACTATGCCTTATGCTGACTGGATTCAGCAGGAAATTGATTTTGGCACCCATTCCTTCTACTACTCGCCATGGCGGGCGTACATGGACACATGGGATGCCAACAGATGGAGGGAAACTCTGGGGATTGTCTTCAATGTGAGTCCCGTGGAAGCGGATGCTACGGCGCAGCTTCTGTCGGAGGCGGGTTTCGGAACCGCCCGTGTGGAAATCAACTGGGGGAATTTCACCTACGATGATCCCTCCAAGCTGGACCCGGCCCGGGAGCAGCAGTTTACCACCATTCTTCAGGCTCTCAAAAAGCATAACATCCGTCCCCTCATTCTTCTGAACGCCAATTCCGGCAACCCTGTTCCGACCAAAGGCTGGAAGGTCCAATTGATGAAGGCCGCCCCCAAGGACAGCACGGAAATCCAAGTGGACAACATAAGCGGCATTGTCCCCGGTTATACGGGCCTGAAGGGAATGGCCTACCAGACCATGTACCCGGTAATCACCGGCTGCGATCCTGCTACCGGAATCTGCCAGCTGTCGGCGCCGCTTCCCAAGGCTCTGTCTGCGGGTGCCATTGAATTAAACAAGCTTATTGTCCAGCCCATAGGTGGAACAGTGTTTGCCGACGGCACCCCCAACCCTGCAGCCCAGGAAACGCTGGACGGCTGGCTCGCTTACGTGAAGAATACGGCCGCTTTTGTGAAGCGTATTATGAACACCGGAAATGCCGCTGATGCCGGGTTTGATATGGAGGTCTGGAATGAAATGACCTTCGGCTCCCATTTCCTGGACATCAACAATTATTATTCACCCAAGCTGGAATTCTCCCAATACCTCACCTTTAAGCAGGGAGACCGTGAAATTAAGGGCTCCGAGGTGCTGCTGCCCCATACGGCTGCTCTTGTGGCTGACCGCAAAAACAATCTGCCGGGTGTCCGGGTCATCAGCGGCTTCTCCAATCAGCGTCCTTGGGACAACGGAGTGGAGCAGTGGGACGGCCAAAGCGGCTTCAGCCGCCATTATTACACCGGTTATATGGACAATAACTCCTTGATCAACCCGCAATCCTATGCCAAACGGGATGAACCCACCCTGAATGCCCTGGGTACGATGGACGGCACGCTGAAGCCCAATTCCGCCAACAAGATTGTGCCGGGGAGCAATTTTGTGCCCAGCCATATTGCCTCCTTCCCTGAATACTGGTTCTCCGGCTATAAAACCGAGAATGTGGTCCGGGATCTGCAGCCTTTCCCCAATTCGTTCCCGATGCATTTCCGCTACGCCAATCCGGGCAACGGCAAACAGGCGGAGGTATGGATGACGGAGGGGAACTTCGACAGGCAGGGATGGTCTAAGGCGCTCCAGTCCTTGGGAGTGAGCTCCATACATCCCGGTTACGCCGGGTTGATGCATAGTATGGGAGCCAAAACGACCCTGCGCAGCTTTACCTTTTTTGGCCATAAGGGCATCCAGACGTATACCATCTACGCGGCCAAAGGCGGAGACGGCTCCTTGGGTGTAATCCCGGAGGCCTTCTTCACGGCGCTGGCGGAGGCTGATTATGTGCTGACGGATACCGTCCGGGCCAAAGCAGGCGCACAGCTGGCGGCCATCGCCAATGTAACCAAGCTGATGAAGCCCGGTGTGGACATCGAAAACCCGCGGCCCTTGAAGGTGGAGGAATGGACCCAGAAGAATCCCAAGGTCGTGGTGAAGGGCAACGGAACCAAGGAGCACCCCGATATTTATATGTCCCAGGACTTCGCTGTCCTGCCGTACCAGCTGGATGCCGGCAAATTTGCCATCGGATATTATGTGGTAACCCGGGATGTGGCTCAGGTTTGGGATACGACGAAGAATGTGTCTGATCCCGCAAGGTACTCCCTGCCGCCGCAGGCCTTTACACTTACCCTGTCCAATGTGAACGGCAAGGGAGCCCGTGTCCAAAGCTATGATCCCATAACCGGCACCACCTCGGGATTGGGAATCGTAAAATCGACGGATACCACCATCACGGTTCAGGTGGATGCCGTGGATTATCCCCGTTTCCTCCTGATTGATGAGGCGGCGGAGGGACCGGTCATTTCCTCTCCTGCTTTGAAGAGAAACATGAATGGTACAGCGGAGCTGACCTTCGTCTCCAACGTGGACGGAACCGCCAAGATCACCTGGGGCACCTATCCGTACAGGCAGAAGGGCAGCTTCAAGGAGGAATATTACCAGGATGCGGCCTTCCAGAAGAAGGTGTACGAACGTCGTGTCTCCAACATCAACTACAACGGCGATCTGCCGCCCAAAACGGGCTCTTACCGTTGGGCCGGAACCGTCATCCCGCAGTTTTCCGAACGGTATACCTTCCTGGCCCAATCCGGCGCCTGCAACAATGAATTGACCATCAACGGGAAAAATGTAATTAATCCCTGCGCAGGTTTATTGCGGGGAGATGCGGATCTGAAGGCGGGGGAGGCCTATGATCTGAACCATCAGTATGTCTCCCGCTACAATTCGGCGCAAACCGTCATGCTGTATTGGGGCAGCGAAAGCCAGCCCAAGCAGCTGGTGGCTCCAGCCTCCTCCCAGGGCAAAACCGTGGCTGTGAAGAAAAACGAGAAGGTGACAGTGACCATTCCCGATCTGCTGGTTGGAGAGGGAGTCAAGATTTCCCTGGAGGCCAAAGGCCTCACCACCCGTTATCCCCGATGGGATTACGACGTAAGAGGAGTACTGTGGCCATAACTGACTGCTGCCAACGGCGCCCGATAAGGGCGCCTTTGCTTTTAAAATTTCCAGTTGGCCTTGACTTCGGAAATGACCTGTAATAAAGTAAAATCACGATACAAAATGTATCATGATAAGACCGGGGGGTTTGAACCAATTGATCGCATTGCTGGAGCCGATTTTCGGAAATGGGAAGCCTCTTCCCGCTTGGGGAGAAGAGGAATATAAGCTGGCGCTGAAGGACATCCGTTTGTCCGGCGTGGGGCCGCAGATCTGCCATTTTTTACGGGGAAAAGGGCTGCTTGACGAGACCCCCGCTTTTTTCCGGAGCGCCCTGAAGCAGGATTACCAGCAGTCCTTGGTTCAAAACCTTTATATTCAAAAAATGGAACGGGAAATCCTCACCGCCTTTGAGGCTGCGGCAATTCCGGTGATTCCGCTGAAGGGTCCCCGTTTTGCGGAGGGGTACTTCGGCCATATGGCTTCACGCCCCAGCTCGGATATCGATCTTCTGGTCCATCCGGAGGATTTGAAGCGGGCGGAGCAATGTGTGGAGGCTCTCCATTTCCAAAAGGATAAGCAGGTACATAATCATGTGGTGCTGGCCAAGGCGACAGGGCCGGGCCAGGATGCCTTGGCTGTGGAGCTGCATTGGACGCTGGACAAGAAGAATTGGTCCAGTCTGGATGACCGGAGGTTTTGGGAGGAGGCCGGAGAGGTTGCGGGCTACCGCCACGTGAAGGAGCTTAGCCCGACCCATACGCTGTATTTTATATGCCTGCACGGCATGCGCCACCGGATGGATTCCATGAAGTATGTGATGGATATTGTCCAGATTCTGGCTGCGGCAGAGGCACGCATCGATATGGGACGGCTGCTGAGGGAAGCGGCATCGGATAAAACGGCCAAACGGGTAAAAATCGCCCTGTCCATTGCCTGCGGGCTGTTTCCCGAGCTTCCTGCTTCCCGGAGTCTGCCCTTTCCCCTTGTGGAGACGGCGTGGACCTATTCCGCTATCGTCAAAAAACAGACCGGCGTGAAGGACATGGAATATTACCGGTATGTCTCCTTCTTCAAATTCCAGATCTTCGACACCCTGAAGCATACCATTATGTCCCAAAAGCAGATCTACGAGCATACGGCCAAATATTCATCCTTTGAGGGGAATTGAAGGAGGACGGACCATGATAGCGATGATCGATACCCGGGTGGGGGAGCATCATATCCGCTTTTTGGCGGAGACGGAATGGGTGAAGGCCTATATCCGCACTAAGTTCCAGGTCCTGGACGGGGTTTCCGGCGCGGCACCTGATCTGGAGGTGGAGCTGACGGCAGGATATGGCGAGCCTTTTGTCAGCTTTGATGTGGCTTCCTCGGTGGAGGAGGGGGAGATCTTCTTCCGGCGGACGGATTACCGGATCCGGATTTCCGAAGACTTCGGGCAGGCCCAGATTTCCGTATACGATGATTTTGCCTTGAAGCATGCCTTGATGAACCTGTACAGCTCCTACATTGTGCACAAGGGCTGGGGGCTTCTCGTCCACTCCTCCTGTGTGGTGGAGGCAGGCAAGGCGTATCTCTTCGCCGGACATTCCGGCGCGGGCAAGTCCACTGTGGCGTGGCTGTCCCTGCCCCGGCAGGTGCTGTCCGACGAAGCGACGATCCTGAAGGTGGAGGAGGGGCGGGTGACGGTGTTCGATTCCCCCTTCCGCAGCGGGCTGGAGATGCCGTACCATGGAGGCGGCTGCGAGCTGGCGGCGATCCAGTTTCTCCGCCAGTCCCCGGAGATCAAGCGGATCATGCTGGGGAAGTCTGCTGCCATGATGGAGCTGTTCGGCAAGATTTTTTATTGGCCCCATATGCCCAGTGAAACGGTGAAGATCATGAAGCTGTTCCAGCATCTTATTGCCAATATTCCGGCGTATGAGCTGTATTTTCAAAAAAACGACGCATTCTGGAAGGAGATCTGCTAATGGCGACCTTTATCCGCGCAACCGACTCGGAGGCTGTAGAGCTGGATCAGGAATGGATTATCCTGCACCCCGACCAATTTACTGTGACCAAAATCAATGAAGTAGGCGGTGTCTGCTGGGGCTTGCTGAAGGAGCCGCAGACGGTTTCCTCCCTGGCCGGGCATATTGCCACGCGTTATGAGATCGACAGCAAGGAAGCGGAAGGGGATATTGAGGCTTTTCTGCTTCATATGCAGGAAATTGGAATGATCCGCCATGCAGGCTGACACCCAGGCCATTGCCAGACTGATCCGGGAAATCGGAGAGCTGGAGATTCCGTCCAGCGGCACCAGCATGCGCCCGCTGATCCGGGAGGGGGACCGCTGCAGGTTTGTTCCTTTGGCGGACCGTCCTTCCCTGGGGGATATTCTTCTGGTGGCGGAGGCGGACGGGCGTCTGGTGGGACACCGGTTAATCCGCGTGGCGGAGACGGGGGGAGAGACACTGTATATCTGCAAGGGTGATTCCAACCTCAACCCGGATGCGCCCGCCAGAGCCAATCAGATTATCGGAAAAATGACGGATATCCGCAAGGTGCGGTTTGTGATGCATGCGGATCAAGGCCTTGCCCGCTGGTGGGGACGGCTTTTGGTGCGCCGGCCGGGACTGTCCCGGCTGATCCGCCTGTATCTGCGGGCGGAACGGCGCCTGCGGCGTCTGCGGCAGCCGAAGGGAGAGCAGGCCGCAGCGGGTGGACCGGCTTCTGCGGGTAAACCGCGCGAGGCCGGATTTGAACATCCCCACGCGGGGAAGAAGCGGGGTTCTCTATGAGCGCAGTGGAGAGAAGACAACGGCGCAGCAGCCGGATCCGGATGTTCCGGCGTTTTCTGGAGCTGGGCGAGATGAAGCGGCCCATCGCCCTCTTGTGGCGCTTTATCAAACCAAGCAAATGGCTGTATATTCAGCTGATTGTGTATATGCTGGGCGGGATCGGCATGACCGTAATCTTCACCTGGTTTCTGCAGCAGCTGACCGATGCGGCGCTAAGCGGCAATGTGGGCAAAATTACGGAGCTGCTGCTGCAGGGCATTCTGGTGGTGATCATCAACAGCATGCTGACGTATCTCTCCAGCTATATCGGCACCGCTGCGGTGCAGCAGGTCAAGCGGGATATGAAAAACACCATTTTCGGGCATATGGTCCGGCTGGAGGCGCGCTATTATAACCGGCACCACTCCGGCGAATTTGTTTCCCGGCTGACCAATGACATTAATAATCTGGACGGCGCCATCGGCGGCAATCTGGTGCAGATGATCCGGCTGCCCCTAATGGCGCTGGCGTCCTTGTTGTACATGCTGACCATCAATTGGCGGCTGTCTGTAATTTGCCTTATGCTGGTCCCGGTGGCAGCGGTAGCGGGGAGCATGTTCGGCAAGCTGCTGCGCCGGAACACCCGTTTGATCCAGGAGTATCTCAGCCGGATGCAGGGCTTCCTGCATGAGACCTTCTCCGCCAGTCCCATTATCCGCTCCTTTACCCTGGCCGGTCTGATGACCCGCCAGTATGAGAAGCATAACGCCCATCTGATGGGGCTGGAGATGAAGCAGGCCCGCATCCGGGGGATGTTTCAGGTAGGCTCTGCGGCAGTAGGCTCTGCCACCTTTTTCCTCAGCATGGGGCTGGGCGCTTATTTTGTGGCGGAGCGGGCCATGTCGGTGGGCAACCTGGTGGCCTTCAACAATCTGATGCACCAGATGGTTGCCCCCTTGTCCGGCCTGGCCGGGCTGTGGGGCGGGTTCCAACGCTCCCTCTCCTCTGCGGAGCGGATTGTTCATGTGCTGGAGGAGAAGGCGGAGCCCGGCTTCCCCGAGGAGGACGACCAGCCGGTGGAAGGTGCCGGGCTGGATCGGGCGGGGGCGGTTGCCGGAGGAGCGAGAGTAGGCACTGAGGCAGCGGGATCCGTATCACCAGGAATGACGACAAAGGGAACGATTACCGGGAGAATCCCGCCTGTGGGAACAGCGGTGGGAAGCACGGCCACAGGAAGGGAGACAGCAGGAAGCTTGACCGGGGAAATTCCGCCTGTGGGAGCTAAGAATGCGGAAACAGTGGCAGCAGAAATCACAACCGGAGGCCCCCCTGCAGCAGGAAGCACACCCTTGCACTCCCCACCGGCAGAGCGGTTTGAAGACATGCTGCGGGAAGAGGAACCGGCGGTGGATTCAGCGGCGGAACCGATTCGGGAGGAGGTATCCGGCGGCCCGTATCCTCCTGAAATTATGCTCCGGGATGTGTCCTTCACCTATGAGGATGGTGCACCCGTGTTGGAGCAGCTGAATCTTACCGTTCCGGCGGGCAAGGTGGTTGCACTGGTAGGCCACAGCGGAGCAGGCAAAAGCACCCTGCTCAGCCTGCTCCAGGGTTTCTACAAGCCGGATCAGGGCGAGCTGCTGCTGGATGGAATGCCTATGGGGCGGATTCCTCTGGGAACGCTGCGGCGCTCCATTGCTTATGTGCCCCAGGAGACCTTCCTGTTCTCCGGCACCATCCGGGAGAACATCGGCTATGGTCGGCTGGATGCCAGCCAGGAGGAGATTATGCAGGCGGCCAAAGCGGCCAATGCCCTGGACTTTATCAACCGGCTGCCGGAGGGCTTCGACACTCAGGTAGGGGAGCGGGGAGCCCGCCTCTCCGGGGGCCAACGGCAGCGCATCGCCATTGCCCGGGCCATCCTGAAGGATGCGCCGGTTCTGCTCCTGGACGAGGCCACCTCGGCGCTGGATACGGAGACGGAGCATCTGGTCCAGGAGGCACTTGCCCGGCTGATGCACCGGCGGACCACCATCGTCATCGCCCACCGGCTTTCCACCATACAGAACGCTGACCTCATTGCGGTAATGGATCACGGCAAAGTCGTGGAAACCGGAACCCATTGGGAGCTCCTCCGCCGCAAGGGTCACTACTTCAAGCTGTACCAGATGCAGTTCAAGGATCAGCCGGCCTCCCCGGGAGACAGCGGCATCCGTCAGATCACGTGAAAGTTTAACCAGGCCCGCCCCTTCCGGCGGGTTTTTATTTGTCTGCGGCAGATGAAGCCTCCAGTTAGTTGGTTGGGACGGTGGGGCACAGGGGCAACTACTGGTAACACCCACTTTTATATGCTTATGGAGGGTACCAGGTAACCTGTATTTATGTGCTAACAAGGGGGGATCTGGTAACCAGTGTCTATGAGCTTATGGGGGTACCCAATAACCTGCGTTTATGTGCTAATAGAAACACTTGCGTTTATGTGCTAACGGAGGTTTAACTAGTGTCACCTGTGTCTATGGGCTAATGGAGGGGTACCCGGGGTTCTCCTGCTCTAAAGGAACTCAGAGGATTGAGTTACACCTTGAGTTCTTCTGCTCTAAAGGAACTCAGAGGCTCTTACAGCAGCAAAATCGGGGTTTTGAGTTTCTTACGGAACTGAGAAGCCCTTAGCCGGTTAAATTGGTGTAAAAGAGGTGTACATGGGGCGCTAAGCGCTTCTGAGTTCCGTTAGAGCGGAAATACTCCACAAAAGTTACTCTAAGAGCCGCTCATTTCCGTTACGCACACTCCCTTGAGGAACTTCTCCTCCTACTTGGTCTGTTCCCTAAGCTAAAGGGATAATGGCCCACAAGAGCGGGGCAGTCCACCTGAGCCAAAGGGATAATGGCCCGCAAGCGGGGCAGTCCTCCTGAGCCAAGGGGATAATGGCCAACAAGAGCGGCACCTCTCCCTGAGCCAATGGGATAATAGGCGACAAGGCAGCAAACCACTCCACCCATCCCACCCATCCAACCGCCGCGGACTTCCCGTGACCAACATTGCTCGCCCGCCCGCAACAACCCCATCGCCCCCATCCTACCCCCCACGCTCCGCCGTCTCCAACGACGGCCTTCCCTGTTCCGTCCCTAAAAATCTCTTCTATATATATGGAAGCGTAATCATTGAAACTGTATGCGCTTCTATTTGTGAAATCGTTCATGTGGCATTGACAAGATACAATGTGTAACATAAATTAGTGGATATAGATTGCTTCGTTCCGTATCACGACAACATTCGCACACTTATGAAAACAAAAGAAAACCAGTGATGGAATGCGACATTTTCTCAATTACAGTTGACAAGATACAAATTGTATCATAAAGTTAGATTCAGGCGATGATACGAAACGTAACTTCGCATGCGAAATAATTGATTATATTAACAGATTGGGAGTGAGGATGAGGTATGGAACTGAAAAACTATTGGCGGGCAGTGAAGAAGAGGCTCTGGCTGATCCTGCTTTGTGTAGCAGCTGCTACAGCAACGACTGCTTTTTACACCTTCGACCGGTATACACCCCAGTACCAGGCTTCCTCCAAGCTGGTCATCAATCAGACCTTCAGCAATGATTCCGGTGTGGAGATCATGGATACCGGAGCGATGAACAACAACATCCGCTTGATTGAAACCTACAAGGAGATCATCCGCAGCTCCGCCATTATGGAGAAGGTAGTGGCCAAATACCCGGAGCTGAACGCCACCTCCGATGAGCTGATCCGGACCGTCAATGTGTATTCGGTGAACAACACACAGATCATGATGATTTCGGCTTCCGGCTTAGCCTATGAGCGGACTGCAAAAATCGTTAACGGTGTATCCGAGGTTTTCCGTTCCGAAATTCCCCGCATCATGAAAATTAACAATGTTACCCTTCTGACGGAAGCCCCGATGCTGAACAATCCGCAGCCGGTCAACTCGCCCGCTATTTCCAATATGCTGCTCAGCTTCATCATCGCGCTTTTGTTCTCCGTTGGTCTGGTCTTCCTGCTGGAATACATGGATGACACCATCAAAACCGAGGACGACATCCTCAAGGTATTCGACGTCCCGGTTCTGGCTAACGTTACAGCCATCGAGAAGAAGGATATGAGACGACATACACCACTGAAAGCAGGTGAACCTTATGCCACGCTTAACCGCTGATCAACCGGTCATCATGGACGTTAACCCGGATTCCTCCATTGCCGAGGCGTACCGGACACTCCGTACTAATATTGAATTTTCCTCCGTCGGCAAGGAAATGCGGATCATCATGATCACCTCTGCTTCCCGGGGGGAGGGCAAGTCCACCACCGCCGTGAACCTGGCCATTTCCTTATCCCAGGCAGGGAAGAGGGTTCTCCTGATCGATGCCGACATGCGCAACTCCTCCATTCACCGGATTCTCCGCGTGGACAACAAAAAAGGCCTGGCCAACTATCTGGCCCTGCAGACGGAGCTTGCCGAGATTATAACGCCGACCCATATTCCCAATCTTAGCGTCATCCCGTCCGGCACCCAGCCGCCCAACCCGGCGGAGCTTCTGACCATGAACCAGATGGATCTTTTGCTGGCAGAGCTGAAGAAGGATTTCCACACCATTATTCTGGATACTCCCTCTGCCTTGTCCGTAACAGATGCCCAGATTATCGCAGCCAAGTCCGACGGGGTGCTTCTCGTAGTGGAGCAGGGTTTTGTGAAACGGGAGGCCGGCAAGAAGGTTAAGGCGTACCTCAAGCATGTGAATGCCCGCCTGTTGGGTGTGGTATTTAACAAGATTAATAAAGCCAATGTAGATACTTACGCCGGACGCTAAAGCCCACAAACATCCATAACGGCTGCCGCAGCCGGCAAGAGTCACAAGCGGCAGGTAATGTCTACTGCACCTGTATCACTGTAGGCACTCGGTCATGCTGTGGGCCCACGAGGCCTTAGACGTTCATCGTCAAGGGTATGATGTGAGGACGGGTTCAATGCCCTTTTCAAAACAAACAACCAAGTGGATGGAAAAATAAGCCTACATTCCCCACCTCCAAGCAAGGAAGGTGTGCTTGTTTTTTTATCCACATCCATAAGTCGCAGCAAACATTCCAATTATCTTTATAAGGAGGAACCGTAATGAAAAAAGTCAGAAAAGCCATTATTCCTGCTGCCGGTTTGGGAACCCGTTTCTTGCCGGCTACCAAAGCCATGCCCAAGGAAATGCTGCCCATCATCGACAAACCCACGATTCAATACATCGTGGAAGAAGCGGTCGCCTCCGGCATCGAGGATATCATCATTGTAACCGGAAAAGGCAAACGTGCCATCGAGGATCATTTTGACCATGCCTTCGAGTTGGAGAGCACACTTGTTGAAAAAGGCAAGCTGAAGCTGCTGGAGGAGGTACAGCGTTCCTCCAAGGTGGATATCCACTATATCCGCCAAAAGGAGCCTAAGGGACTGGGCCACGCCGTCTGGTGCGCCCGGCGCTTCATCGGGGATGAGCCGTTCGCCGTGTTATTGGGAGACGATATTGTCAGCGGAGAACAACCCTGCACCAAGCAGCTGATCAGCCAATATGAAAAAACCGGCTGCTCGGTCATCGGCGTCCAGCCGGTATCCGATCAGGAAACCCAGCGTTACGGCATAGTAGACCCGATTATGAAGGACGGCCTGCTGTATCAGGTCCGGAATTTTGTAGAGAAGCCGCCTTTTGGTACGGCCCCCTCCAATCTGGCGATTATGGGACGTTATGTGCTCACACCGGAGATTTTTGATTTCCTGGATCTTCAGGAAAAAGGGGCGGGCGGCGAAATTCAGCTCACGGACGCCATTCAGAAGCTGAATGATGCACAGAAGGTATTCGCGTATCATTTCCAAGGCAAACGTTATGATGTGGGCGAGAAGCTGGGCTTTATCCTGACGACGCTGGAATTTGCCCTATGCAATCCGGAGCTGCGCCAGCCGCTGATGCAGGAGCTGGAGCGGATGGTCAATACCAAAGAATTTATGCCGCGTGTGATCGGTTAAAAAGGAGTGTGGAATCATGCCTAATTATTCATTCGATGGACAGGCGCTGCCATCCCGGGCTGTATATTCCGATACAGCCGCATCGGTCAATCCCAACGAACGCAAGCTGTATCTGGCAACCAAAAGGCTGCTGGATTTTTTCGGCGCGCTCGCCGGGTTGTTGCTGTTGACCCCGTTGTTCGCAATTGTGGCGGCTCTCATCAAGCTTGAAGATCCCAAAGGCTCCGTCTTCTTCAAGCAAGTTCGGGTGGGCAAGGACGGCAGGGAATTCCACATGTATAAATTCCGCTCGATGATAGCCAATGCGGAAGCGCTGCTCGATGAGCTGCTGGATCAGAATGAAGTGGGCGGCGCCATGTTCAAAATGAAGAATGACCCCCGGGTTACCCGGATCGGACGCTTCATCCGCAAAACCAGCATCGATGAGCTGCCCCAGCTGTGGAACGTGCTGCGGGGAGAAATGAGCCTGGTTGGGCCGCGGCCTTCCCTTCCCCGTGAAGTGGAGGAATACTCCCACTTTGACCGCCAGCGTCTATTGGTTACACCGGGCTGCACCGGCCTGTGGCAGGTGAGCGGACGTAACAGCCTCTCCTTCGACGAGATGGTGGAGCTGGACCTTCATTATATAGAGAAGCGCAGCTTCTTCTATGATGTGAAGCTGATCATCCGCACGGTCAAGATCATGATCGCGCCGAACAGCGCGTACTAAAATTATCCCCCAAAAGTGAAGCGAAGCTCTGAAGCTTAATCCGATACCTTTCGGGGGAGCCCCCAGATAAGCCATGAAAAATTAAACGTTGGGAGCGTTAAGCATGAATATTTCGGTAATCGGCACAGGATATGTGGGATTGACCACAGGGGTGGCCCTGGCCCACTTGGGGCATAAGGTTGTGTGTGCGGATATTGATGAAGCCAAGGTAGAGCTCTTGAACAAGGGCATACCGCCGATCTACGAGCCCGATTTGGAGGAGCTGATGGCCAAGTCCCGCTCCCGTTTGACCTTCACCACCTCCTACCGGGAAGCCATATTGGAATCGGATGTGGTTTTTATTGCCGTGGGGACACCGGCCAATGCCGACGGTTCTCCCAACCTGACTTATTTGCACGAGGCCTTCGACAATGTGCTGAAGACCCTGGCACACAAGGCCACCCCGACGCTTCTGGTCAACAAAAGCACTGTCCCCGTAGGAACGGCGGACCGCTTTATGGACGAAATCCGCAGAAGAGGGATGGGGCAGGTAGTGGATATCGCCTCCAACCCCGAGTTCCTGCGGCAGGGGCGGGCCGTATATGACACGCTCCATCCCGAACGGATTGTGGCCGGGGGCAGCGAACGGGCGGCCCGCATTCTCCAAAGCGTCTACAAACCGCTTCTGGATCAGGAGAAGATCCCCTTCCTGCATGTGGACCTGCGGAGCGCGGAACTGGCCAAATATGCGGCCAACGCCTTCCTGGCCATGAAAATTTCCTTCATTAATGAAATGGCCAATGTCTGCGATTGTGTAGGGGCGGATGTGCTGAAGATCGCCGAGGTCATCGGCTCCGACCACCGGATCGGGCCGGCCTTCCTGAATGCCGGCATTGGCTACGGCGGCAGCTGCTTCCCCAAGGACACACGGGCACTGCAGTACATCGCCGATACCAGCGGCTACAACTTCAAGCTGCTGTCCGCCGTGATCGAGGTGAATAACGACCAGCGGTACATGATGGTCCAGAAGCTGCGCCGGGAGCTGGGAGAGCTTGCCGGCAGCAAGATCGCGGTGCTGGGGCTGACCTTCAAACCCGCCACCGACGACCTGCGGGAGGCGCCCAGCATTCCCGTTATCCAAGAGCTGCTGGCCTTGGGCGCGCAGGTCTGGGTCCATGATCCCATAGCCATGGAGAAGGCCAAGGAGCTTTTGCCGGCGGGCGTCCACTTTGCAAAGGATTGCGAAGAATGCCTCCAGGATGCGGAGGCGGCCCTTCTGGTCACGGAGTGGCCGGAATATCTGCGCACCGTTCCAGCCGCAGCGCCTGGGCTGATGAAGCGGCCGCTGCTCATTGACGGGCGCAACGCCATCCCCGAAAATGCCCGGGCCGGGCTGGACTACCACGGCATCGGCATTCCCGGCACCTCCCGCAAGGAAGAGGGGCCCGTTACACTGAAATTCTAACTTGAATCTGGAGAGTGTCTAGCCTATGAGCACAATCGTTCCATTAAAAATAGCGGTTGTGGCTTTTGAGCTCCCCCGGGTGAACCAAAAAACCGGGGGGGTCAGCCACTTCAACCACCGGCTGTGCAGCGCCCTTTCGGAGATGGGGCATGATGTCACAGCCTTTACCTCCCAGCCCACCATTCCGGGTGTGGATTACAAGACCATTATCGTGGAAGGGGCGGGTGAGGAGGAAAAGGGCAGATTCTACCGGTATTATGTGGCTCCGCTCAAGAGCCGGAAGCTGGACTTCCGCCCATACGACCTGGTGCTCTCCAGCGGCGACGATTGGGCCATGAAGCGCAGCGGCGCCAAGTGGCTCCGCATCATGCACGGCAGCGCCCTCAGGGAAATGCAGCATAACAAAAGACTGGTTCGCAAGGTGAACCTGTCTTTTTTGTATCTGCTGGAGCTGCTCTCCTCCCTGCGGTCCGATGCCACGCTGTTTAACTCCGCAGACACCCGCAAGCTGTATCCCACCCGCTCCTCCGACAAAATCGTGCATTTGCCGGTGGACCGCCGGATTTTCCATCCCGGTCCGAAGGAAGAGGCTCCGACGATCCTCTTCGTCGGCGGACTGGACAGCCGCAAGCGGGGCAGATGGCTGCTGGAGCTGTTCAATACCGTCATCAAACCCCAAGTTCCGGAGGCCCAGCTGTGGATGGTCAGCGAAAAAGGACCTGATTCGGAAGGTGTCACCTATTACAAGAACCTGGGTATTGAAGAGCTGGCCGGTCTATACCGCAGAGCCCATGTATTCAGCATGCCCTCCACTTACGAAGGCTTCGGTATCCCTTATCTGGAAGCAATGGCAAGCGGCACTTTTGTGGTTACCACCCCCAACCCGGGTGCCAATGAAATACTCCAGCATGGCAGGTTCGGCAATATCGTGCAGGACCACCAGCTGGCCGATAATCTGACCGGCGCTCTCTTGAATCCCCAAGCTCACCAGGAGATGGTGGAGGCGGCTTTGGAATGGGCGGATGACCATTCCTGGCCGGCCATTATCCGCCAGTATCTGGCCTATGTTTGACAATCCGATTTTCAATTTGGGGGTACGGTTTTGGGATGTAGTGACGGACCGCTTAGGGTTAATGATGAACTGGCTGCAGCGGCAGGTTTGGCTGCGCAATCTAATTATGACGGCCATTATGCTGGGCGGCTGCTTATACCTGGGGAAGTATGCTTCCTTCAACAAAACCATGGTGGTTCAGCTCATCGGCCTCACCGCATTTTTGCTGCCGGCGTTCCTCTTGGCTTTGGCGAAGGGCAACGGGCTTCTTATTTACATCAGCCTTATGTGGGCGGTAGCACCGGAAATCAGGCGTCTGGCTGACTATTATATGGGCTATTATCATGCCGTATCCTTAATCAGCCTGCTGCCGCTCTTGACCACAGGCATGCTGCTCCTGAGAATCCTGAATAAAGGGATTCCGGAGAACAAGCCTGTCCGCTCCATGATCGCCACCTTCCTGATCCCATTCGGTTATGCGGCGGTTATCGGCATTATCATCAACCAGGCGGCGGGTATGTACACCGTGCTGACTGCGGTGGCACCTTTATGCATCTTCATTTATCTGATCTGCCATCCCCTCAAAAGAGAGGAAAAGGACCGCTTCATGGCCATGTACGCCACACTGGCGGTGCTGCTCTCCATTTACGGCTGGATTCAGTACATCTATCTTCCGCCCTGGGATCTCATGTGGATGTACGGAGCCAAGATGATCTCGCTGGGCAAGCCGGCTCCCATGCAGTTCCGGGTGTTCTCCACCATGAACTCGACAGGGCCGCTGGCCATCTTCCTGATCTCGGCTCTCATTCCCATGGTGGTCAACCGCAAATGGCGGGGGCCTTTTGGGCTGCTGGGTATTCTCATCGTGCTCTCCACCCTGGGCACCACGCTGGTCCGCTCGGCTTGGGTGACCCTGATTGTGGGCATTCTGGTGTATGTGCTTTTGGCCAAAAGCGCAAGCCGCCTGAAAATCATCCTTACCCTGACAGCCGTATCGGCTGCTGCCATGCTGGCATTGCCGCTTCTGCCCAATTCGGAGCAGCTGACGGACCGGGTGGGAACTTTGGGGAATCTGGAGGAGGACGGCTCCTTCAACGCCCGCATCGGGCTGGCGCTCCATGCGGTGCCGGAGATCCTAAAGCAGCCCTTCGGCATGGGCTTCGGCAGTATCGGCCAAAGCTCCAGCAAGCTCGGGGATGGGGAGGGTTTCGCAGGCCTCGGTTCAGTAGACAACGGGTATCTGGGAACCTTCGCCACCTACGGCTTGATCGGGGGGCTGTTGTTCTTCCGGGCCGTACTGCTTTATTACCGGCGGATCCGGTCGATACCGCAGGAGGATAATCCATATGTGCCTCTTGCGCTGTCCACGATCCTCCAGCTGATGGTGGCATTCTTCTTCGGAGGAGGGCTCGAGGGATTAAGCGCCGTGATCTTCTGGCTATTCACCGGCTTGGCCTTTATGCCGCCGCAGGAAGAACCAGCTCCCCAAGGTGAGGGGAACGCCCAACTCACTTCTTAGGATAAAGGAGACGTCCATATGTCGGGAAAACGGATTGTTGTAGTCAACCACGTAGCGGAGCTGGGAGGCGCCGAACGGGTGCTGATGGATATGCTGGCCCATCTGGACAAGGAGAAGTTCCAGGTGGAAATGATCTTCCTGTCGGAGGGCAGACTGGTGGAGGCGGCCAAGGGATTTGGCTGTAATGTCCATGTGGTCAATTCCGGTCGCATCCGCAGCCCCAGGGAATATTGGAAAACCATCTCCTTCATCCGCCGGGTGATCCGCCAGTCGGGAGCGCAGATGGTGGTGAGCTGGGCGCCAAAGCCCCATTTTTACGGGGGAGTGGCTGCTATGCTGGAGGGCAAACCCAGCATCTGGTGGCAGCACGGGGTTCCCACGGGAACGCTCTTCGACAAGGTGGTCAGCCGGATTCCGGCGGAGGCCATCCTTTGTCCCTCCCAAAGCGTCCGGGACGCCCAGGCTTCGTTAAGCCCCAGGAAATACGTGGATGTCAATTATCCCGGCATCAACAAGGAGACGTTTTTCTATAGCAGCGAACTGCGGACAGCCATCCGCCGGGAATACCACATCCCGGAGGATGCTTTTGTGTTTGCCTTCATCGGCAGGCTGCAGCGCTGGAAACGGACTGACGTGGTGATCGAAGCCTTCAGGGAAGCATTGGCTGGACAACATGCACGCCTGCTGATTGTCGGAGGAGCGCAGTTCGGTGTGGAAAAGGATTATGAAGCCGGGCTGAAGGATCTGGTTGCCCGCAGCGGCCTGGAGGAGCAGGTCATCTTCGCCGGTCATCAGCATCAGGTGGAGCGGTTTATCTCCGCCAGCGATGCCGTGGTGCACAGCTCTCTGTTCGAGCCCTTCGGCATGGTTGTAGTGGAAGCGATGGCCGCAGGAAGGCCGGTCCTGGCTGTAGGCAAGGGTGGTCCCGCCGAAATTATCCGGCACGGGGTAGACGGTTATCTCTACGACGGCAGCGCCGAGGAGCTGGCCCGTTATATGGCCGAGGTTTACGGAGACCGGAACCTGACCCGCAGGGTGGGCGATGAGGCGAAGAAAACCATCGATTCCCGCTTTACCGCACGGATTATGGCGGACCGGTTCGCCCATGTTATGGAAGAGAGGATGGCCAACGGATAGCCTATGAAAAAATTATTCTTCTCCAGCTTCGCCGTCAACATTCTGGTGATGGCGCTAAATATGGGTACGGGTATTATCATGGCCCGTTATCTGGGCCCGTACGGGCGTGGCGAGCTGGCGATGGCTACCCGCTGGGCGGTTCTGTTCGCCGGGCTGTCCACTCTGGGGCTTCCCGGTGCCATGATCTACCTGGGCAAAAACTTCAAGGAAAGGCAGCGTGAAATCTTCGGCGCTTTTCTGATGACGGGAGCCTTGGTAGGGCTGGCCGCCCTGGTCATCTGCCAGCTCCTGACTCTGGTGATTATGTCCGGCGAAACCCGGGAGATGATTCTGTTGGGACAACTGGCGCTGTTGGCCCTGCCCTTCGCAGTCATGACGGACGGTCTGATCGGCACCCTGCAGAGCTTCAACAGCTTCCGCAAGGTGCTGCTCACCCGGATCCTCAATCCCCTGGGCACACTGGCGGCCCTAGCCGGGCTGATTCTTACCGGTAATGTCACCGTGTTCAACATTATCCTGCTGAATGTCATCTGGGGAGCGGGCACCTTTTTCCTCATCATCTACTGGATCTTCAAGGTGATGAAGCCCAAGTTCACCCGGCTTTTTGCCAATGCGAAAATGCTCCTCCAATACGGTGTGAAGATCTACGCATCCTCACTGGTGCAGGTGTTCGGCGGAAGCTTCGACCAGATTCTGCTGTCGCTCACACTCAGCGCCTATGCGCTTGGCATCTACACCGTCGCCTCCAGCATCGGCAGTATTCTCCCCTCCATCCTGTACGGAGCCTTGAACGTATTCCTGGCGCCGCGCTTGATGGACTTCTCCGGGGAGCAGCGGAGGCGGGAGGTCAGCCGGATTCACGCCATCTTCTTCTACGGGACGGCGGTAGCTGCCGCTTGCGGCTGTCTGGTGCTGCCGTTTGTGATTCCGTTTATGTACGGGCAGGAGTTTTCCGAGGCGGTGCTATTGGGGATTATTCTGCTGCTCACATCGCCGGTGAAAATCGGCTACTCCATTCTGCTTAACTTTTTCGCGGCTGAGGGCAAGTTCAATGTGTTGAGCAAGACGGAAATCATCGGCCTGGTTACCGGCTTCGGGGCGCTGTTGATCCTGGTCCGTTTTACGGGTGCTGCGGGAGCGGCGTGGGCCTTGGGCACGGCCAACCTGGCCAAATGGGGTTATCTGATCGTCCAGGCCAAAAAGCTCAAGGTTCCGGTTGCCGGCTTGTTCCGGCTCCAGCCGGGAGAGGTGCTGGCACTCCTGCGCGGATTCCAGTTGAAGAAACCCTTGCCCAAGGTTCCCCAATGAAATGGCTTATAAAGGATGGTAGATAGCATGATGTTAACTGTGGTAATCCCTTCTTACAAACGTCCGCGGGAGCTGGCCAATTGCCTGGCGGGCATCGACGCCCAGGAGCGGCAGCCGGATGAAGTGATTGTGGTTTGCCGGGAGGAGGATGCCGGCACGCTGGAGTTTGTGGAACAGTGGGAGGCGGCTCCCGCAGGTTACATCAAGCGCCATGTGCAGGTTTCCAAACCCGGCGTTATCCACGCGATGCAGACGGGAGTAGAGCATGCCTCCGGCGACATTGTCGCCTTCATCGATGATGACGCGGTGCCCTGGAAGGATTGGGCCGGGCGGCTGCTGGACTATTATCAGGACCCGGAGGTGGGCGGCGTCGGCGGGCGGGATATGATTGCCGGACAGGACCAGACCATCAAGAAGCCGGTGGTAGGCCGGGTCACCTGGTACGGCAAGCTCATCGGCAACCATGACCAGGGGTATGGCGGTGCCCGTGAGGTAGATGTGCTGAAGGGTGTGAATATGTCCTTCCGCACACCGCTGGTGAAATTCCCCGAATTTATGAAGGGAAAAGGGGCGCAGGTGCATTTTGAGGTGTTCCTGTGTTTGCGCATCCGGCGGCTGGGCTACAAGCTGATTTATGATCCGGAGCTGCGGGTGGATCATTACCCTGCGACCCGCCATGATATCGACCAGCGCAATGCCATTGTCCGGGATGCGGTGGCCAATGCCTCCTTTAATCTCAGCGTGGCGCTGCTGCATGGGCTGCCGGCTTACCGCCGTCCGGCACGGATCGCCTACGGGGTGCTGGTGGGAGACCGCCGCATGCCGGGAGTGGCGCGGGTGCTCTACGGGGCCGCCAAGGGCGACCGGGCGGTGATGCAGACCTTCCTGCCCTCTATGAAAGGGCAGCTGGAGGGTGTGCTGTTTTACCTTCGCCATGCGGATACGGATGCAGATGCCCCATCCAGGCAGCAGCTTCAATTGAAGGAGGGTCAACGCACGTGAATATTCTGCTCTCCATCCATCATTATATGGACAAAAATGCCGGGGCTCCCGGCGTCACCTACCGGCTGGCTGAGGAATACCGGCGGCTGGGGCATAACGTAGAGCTGTTCTCCTTCGACGAGCTGCCCAAGGATCTGCCGGAATCCCTGACGACGCTGCTCTATCCCCAGTACCTGCATGCCCGGTGCCGGAAGCTGCAGAGAGAAGGGCGGCTGGATGTGATTGACGCTTCCAGCGGAGATATTTGGTTCCACCTTCGGATGCGCCAAAGGGGCGGAGATACGGTAGCCGTTACCCGCAGCCACGGTCTGGAGCATATGGCCCATGAGGCCAGAGTGGAGCGGGCCAGGCTCGGTGAAATGAAGCTTTCGTGGAAATATCCCATCTATCATGGCGGATACCGGCTGTGGGAGGTGGCCCAATCCTTCCGGCAGGCGGACGGGGCGGTGCTTCTGAATCAGGATGAATACCGGTACGCATCGGACCGCTTCGGGCTGCACCATTCCCGGGTCATCGGCAACGGGGTACCGGATTATCTCCTGGACCTGCCGCTTGCGCCCACGCCTTTGCAGGAGGGAACACCGATCGGCATCGCTTTTATCGGCAGCTATATTCCCCGCAAGGGAACGGAGTTTGCCGCCAAGGGTTTAGCCCCTGTTCTGGAGCGCTACCCCAACGCGGAGGTAACATTCCTGGGCACCCAGTGCCCACCGGAAAAGGTGCATGCGGATTATGATTCCCGGTTTCACAGCCGGATTCATGTGGTTCCCCGTTATGAGCATTCCGCGCTGCCGGAGCTTTTGGCCGGACATCAAATTCTCTTGTTCCCTTCTCTCAGTGAGGGGATGCCGCTGTCGCTTCTCGAGGCAATGGCCTGCGGGCTGGCTCCTGTAGCAAGCCTGATTCCCGGCCCCAATGATATTATCCGCCACATGGATAACGGACTTGGTGTTCCCGCCCGAGACGGGGCGGCTATCCGTGAAGCGCTGGGCACCCTTTTGGAAAATAGGGAGCTGTTGCACCGGCTGCGGACCCGGTCGTGGGAGAAGGCGCAGGATTACAGCTGGCGGCGAATTGCCGAGGATACGCTGGCCTATTATGAGCATTGTGCAGAACGGAAGGCGGATAGTGCCAAGCTTAGATCGATAGGATGATGAGACGATGCGAATACTGCAAATGGTGGATTACTTCGGCAACTTCGGCGGGCTGGAGAGGTTTGTATATAACTTCTCGCTGGAGCTGATGGCTGAAGGACATGATACGGTCATCACTGCTCTGGAGGCGGAGGAGACGGACTGGGGCGCCCAAGCGGTTCCCGTGGTTCATGTAGGGGCCATGGAGAATTGGGAAGCGGCCATCCGCGATTACCGGCCGGACCTGATTATCTGGCACCAAAGCACCCGCTCCAGCGAGATCGTGCACCGGCTGGCGGAGGCGTATCCTATTCTCGCTACGGTGCATGCGCCCATTTGTCCGGCGGGGGGAAGGTTGTTTCGGGATAAGGATGAAATCTGCTGCAAGCCGGGAGGTCTGGGCTGTCTGCCCCGCTGGTATATGCGCAAGTGCGGCACCAGCACAAGCCCCAAGGCTGCGCTTCAAGGACTTGTGCAGTACAACTCCGCGATTAAGGCCCTCAAGGCCTGCCGGAGAATCTATACGGTCAGCAAATCTCTGAAGGATTTCCTCGTTATCGATGGTATACCCGAAAACAACGTCATCATCTTCGACAATACGCTGGGCGGGCTGGCCCAATTCTATCCGGAGCTGGCACCGCTGGCTTCCGATGCCAAGGAGCTGAAGCTTCTGTACATCGGCCGCCTGGTTTATACCAAGGGAGTCCAGTATTTCCTCAAGTCCATCCGGCTGCTCCGGGACAGAGGCATTGAAGCCACCGGAACGGTAGTCGGGGACGGCTGGTACAGCGGTAAGCTGAAAAGTATGGCAGAGGAGCTGGAAATTGCCGATGCCGTCCAGTTCGTGGGCAAGGTAGCCGGGCAGGAGGTTCACCAATGGTACGAACGCTCGGATGTGGCGGTGGTCCCCTCTATCTGGCCGGAGCCAGCAGGGCTGGTGGTGCCCGAAGCCAGAGCGCTGGGCAAGCCGGTGGTGGTGTTCGATTCCGGCGGCCTGCCGGAGTGGAGCCAATGGATGGACGGCATTTATGTCTCCCGCCATGCGGACGCGGAGGATCTGGCGGATACGGTGGAAACGGCGTGGAACCATTTGCGCCAAGGCACGGTAACAGGCGTTGAAGCTGCTGCCGGAGCGTCCCGGGCCGTCCCGGCACAAGCGGAAGCGGCGCCGGAGTACAGGCGCATAAACATCATCGAAGCATTGCAATTGTATATCGGGGGGCTCCCCCAAAAGGTATCGAAATAAGCTGCAGAGCATCCCTTCACTTTTGGGGGTAATTATATTAAAGCGGGTGGTCATGTGAATACCAAGGTGTTGGCCGGATGCTCCACTCCCTTCGGCATGGGGGGACTGGGAGGACATCTGCAGTTTATTTGCAAAGCGATGGAAACGGTTGGTGTGGAAGCCGGGGTCTACTGCCGGGGAACCCCAGAGAAACCGGGATTTGTGGGTGTGCCCAATCCGGTGTGGGACAAATGGCTGCGGTATACGCCCGTACGCTGGCTTCCCTCCAAGCAGGTGTATTGGAACGGGATGCAGTTTGACAAGGCCGTTGCCGACGTTTACCCATCTTGCTACAGTGTGTATCACTCCTTTCCCGGTTTTGCCGAAGCGACCTTCCGCAAGGTCAAGGCCAACGGCGGCGTAACCGTGCTGGAGGCGGCCACCACACATGCGGAGGATGTATACCTGATTACCGAGGCTGAGCACAAAAAGCGGAATATCGGCGGCAATCCCTTCTCCCGGGAATGGGTGGAGCGGGTGATGCGGGAATACGAGCTGGCGGACTATATTACCGTTGCCTCCCGGCTTCAGGCCGAAAGCTTTCTCCGCCGCGGCTTTGATGAGAATCGCATCCTGTATTCGCCCTTGGGCATCGATACCGCCCGGTTTTCTCCGGCTGCGGAGGAGGGTGAAGCAAACAAGGACGGCGTATTCCGGATCATCCAGGTTGGCCAAATCTCCATCCGAAAGGGGTACCACTATCTTCTGGACGCAGTGGAAAAGCTGGGCGATCCGGATATAGAGGTGGTGCTGGTAGGCGGCATCGGCTGGCGCTCCATTTCCAAGTCCCTGGAGGAATACCGCAGCCGCGGCGTCCGGATCACCTGCGCCCCCGGCGATCCGCTGCCCGCCTTGCGCAAGGCAAGCCTATATGTCCACTCCTCGGTGGAGGACGGCTTCGGCCTGGCTCCCCTGGAGGCCATGTCTGCCGGACTGCCGGCGGTGGTCACGGACATGACGGGCATGAAGGATGTCATCGACAGCGGGCATAACGGGTTTATCGTCCCCAGCCGGGATACGGATGCCCTGGCGGAATGTATCGCCCTCCTGAAGGGCAACGAGAATCTGCGCCGGCAGATGGGTCAGGCAGCCAGGGCGACGGCGCTGGAATACGATACGGCGCGGTGCACCCGCCGGTACGCTGAGCTGCTGAAGCCGGTGTGGCACGTTGGCTGATGCGGGTGACGATGCAGCTAAAGGCAGGCTGCCTTCCGGGTGTGTACCGGGGAGGCGGCTTCTGCCACTCCCGGATCGCTAACGGAAGCAGCGGACGTTAACCGGCCGGTTAAGGCGTTTCCAGAAAACTAACGGAAGCCAGAGCCGCTATTTGCAGCAAAACTGCTCCGAGGCCGCCATTTTTCCTGAAATAAAGGCTGTGGCTTCCGTTATCTCCGGTGGAGCTCTTATTTCAGCCGAATAGCGGCTCTGACGTCTGTTAGACAGCCGGACGCCGGCACTTTTGATGATAAAGGAGGAAGCTGGACATGAATCGGTCTACCAAAATCAAGCTGGCCCGACGCTTCGGCAAGCTGCTTCGTTTTATCCAGTATTGGTCGGTCCAGCCGGAGAACGAGCTGATCCATCCTACCGTTTGTGTAGAAACGGGCAGCCGGATCGCCCCCTCCGTGTCCATCGGCCGGTACAGCTATGTGGGGCATAACACCATGATCCAGTCGGGGTCCATCGGCTCCTTTTGCTCCATCAGCTGGAACGTGACCATCGGGGCGGATGAGCATCCGCTCAGCGGTGCTTCCCATCATCCCTTCTGGTACTCCCCCGCCCATCATGATCTGAAATCGCCGGTATGGAGATGGGGGCAGACCAAAGCCCCTCCGGTAATCGGCAACGACGTATGGATCGGGGCCGGAGCCACGATTCTGCGGGGAGCCATTATCGAGGACGGAGCCGTAATCGCGGCAGGCAGCGTGGTCGGCAGCCATGTACCGGCATATGCAGTGGTCGGCGGCATTCCCGGCAAGCTTCTGAAGTATGCCGTGGAGGATGATGACCTGCGGTTTGCCCTTCGGGAAATCCGCTGGTGGGAATGGGATGAGGCAAAGCTTCAGGCGGCTTCCGCAAGCTTTGGGAACGTGGAGGAATTTGTCAGACTATACGGTTCGCTTCCCCAACAGGCGGAGAAGCGGCTGAGTTCATAACGGGGTGGTGCCATGAGCAGTATCGTGAATTGGAAAATGCAGGCCGCTCTCCGGCTGGATGGTTATATGAGCTACTGGAAGACGCAGAAGCAGAAGATGCAGACCGGCATTCACGACACGGTGTATGTCATGCACCATACCCGGATTAATCCCGGTGTATCCGTCGGCAGATATACCTACATCCGCGAAGGCGTGGAGATAGATTCCGGCAGAATCGGCGCATTCTGCTCCATTGCTCCGGGAGTGAGAATCGGCGGAGATGAACATCCGGTGGATGCGGTATCCACCCATCCCTTCTGGTATTCACCGGGCGGCTTTACACTGCCGGTTGACGACAGGGAGGAAGGCTGGAGCCAGCCGAAGTCCGAGCCGGTGATCGGCAATGATGTGTGGATCGGGGCAGGTGCCCAGATTCTGCGGGGAGCCGTAATCGGCGATGGCGCCATTATTGGAGCGGGTGCAGTCGTCACGGGTCATATACCCGCTTATGCCATTGCCGTCGGGATTCCCGCCAAGCCGGTCAAAAGCCGCTTCGAGCCGGACATCTGCCAGCGGCTTCAACAGTCCCGCTGGTGGGACTGGGAGGAAGCGCGGTTGAAGGAGGCACGCCGTTTGTTCGGCAATCCGGAGGAGTTCCTGCAGTACGCGGAAGGTCAGAAGTAAGAAGGAAAACTTTGCAGAGGAGCAGTGAAAGCATGGACATACTGGCAACGGGAATGGGCTGGATCAATCACACCCCTGGCGGACTAAACCGGTATTTTGCCGACTATCTGGAAGCCATGGCCGCTACCGGCCATACAGTAAGAGGGCTGGTCACCGCCCACGGCGAGGACATCGCCGCTCCCGCCTATATCCGGGACGTCCTGGACAAGCCGGAACGGTTGTCCACCCTGGCCCGGACCCGGGCCTTCCGTGCCAGAGTCAAGGCGGAGCTGCTGCGGCATCAGCCCGATGTGTTCAATCCCCACTTCGCTCTGTACAGCTCGATGGTGACGCGGGACATGGTGCCGGCGCATATTCCCATTGTGACTCACTTCCACGGGCCGTGGGCGCAGGAATCCCTGGTGGAGGATGCGGGTCTGGATTGGGGGCAAAAGGTGCGCTACCAACTCAAAAAGAACGTGGAGCTCTTGTCCTACCGGCGTTCGGATCACTTTATCGTACTGAGCCAATACTTCCGGGAAATTCTCACCCGGGATTACGGCGTTCCCGGCGAAGCGGTCCATATTGTGCCCGGTGCGCCGGATATCGAACGGTTCCGCCCGGCCGACAACCGGGAGGAGCTGCGCAGGGAGCTGGGGCTGAAGCCCGGCGCCAAGGTGCTGTTCGCAGCCCGGAGGCTGGTGAACCGGATGGGCATCGACAATCTCATCCGGGCGATGGCCGCCGTAATCCATGCGGAGCCGGAGGCGGTGCTGTATATTGCCGGAGACGGTGCGCTTCGGGGCCATCTGCAGAGTCTGATCGACCAGCAGGGGCTTGGCGGGAAGGTGCATCTTCTGGGCCGCGTCTCCAACGAGGATCTGGTCCGCTGGTATCAGGCGGCGGATCTGAGCATCGTACCCACGGTGACCCTGGAGGGTTTCGGCCTGGTTACGGTAGAGGCGCTGGCCTGCGGGACACCCGTATTGGGCACCCCCTATGGAGGCACCAAGGAAATTCTGGAGCGTCTGTCGCCGGAGCTCCTGTTCGACGACCACAAGCCCGCCTCCATTGCGGCCCGGATTATTTCGGCCTTGAACGGCTCCAGCTTTGTGCCGGGGCGTAGAGCCTGCCGGGAGTTTGTGCTGGCTAACTATACATGGGAAAAAGCGGCCGCCGCTATCAGCGGTATTTTTGAACAGGCGGTTCAGGAAAAGGAAGAGGGGGCTGTTTATGAACGTAGCGTTCTATAACCACACCAGCGATGTCAGCGGCGCTGAAATCAGCCTTCTTCTCACGGCGCGCCATCTTACGGACACCACACCGGTGATTTTCGCCCCCGAAGGAGAGCTGCTGGAACGGGCCCGGGAGGCTGATATCGCCGTTGAGCCGGTGGAGAGCTACCGGGCCAGGATGAGCAAAAATCCCCTGAAGCTGGCGGCGGGTATGCTGGGTATGCTGAAATCCGGCTTCCGCTTCTCCCGCGCCGTCCGCAAAAAGCAGGTGCAGGCGATTCACGCCAACTCCCTGCGGGCAGGGATGATGGCCTCGTTGTTCACCTGGCATCACGGCCTGCCGGTGATCTGGCATGTGCGGGATATGCCCCCTGGCGGACTGATGGGCAAGGCAGTCAATCTGCTGGCCTGGATGTCAGGCAGCTCTGTGATCGGCATTTCGGAGCCGGTCACCCAGGGCTTCGCCCGGAAGGCGCTGGCCGGAAGGCTGCACCTGATCCACAACGGCGTGGAGCTGAAGGAAATGAACGAGCGGGAAAAACGCCATCACCGCCAGAACATCCGCGAGGAGCTGTCCACCCCGCAGAAGGCCAAGGTGGCCGCCATTATCGGGCAGATCACCCCATGGAAGCGCCAGGAGGACGCCATCGAGGCGGTGTCCCGGCTTTGGGAAAACGGCCACGATGTGTATCTGTGGATCGTCGGAGAGGCCAAGTTCCGCCAGGAAAATATCGAATACGAAATCGCCCTGCGCAACCGGGCCGAGGAGCTGGGCATCGCCCATCGGGTACGGTTTACCGGCTTCCGCAAGGATGTAATGGAGATTTGCGCCGCATCGGATCTGCTGTTTCTATGCTCGGACAACGAACCCTTCGGCCGGGTCATCATTGAAGCCATGTCCCAGGGGATACCGGTTGTGGGAACCCGGGCCGGGGGTGTGCCGGAGATTATCGAGGACGGAGAGAGCGGATTTTTGTACGAAACCGGCCATGTGGAGCAACTGGTGCATCTGGCGGGCCGTCTTTTGGCCGACGATCTCCAGCGGGTACGGATGGGGCGCAATGCCGCTGACCGGGTCAAGACCCTCTTCACCATCCAGCGGACAGCGGCCCGGGTGGAGGAGGTTTACGCCACCCTGCCTGCCATTCAGCGTCAGGCGCGAGCCATTCCTGCTCCTGCCGCCCCAGCCGGGAAAGGCCAAAAAGTGGCCATTGTCCACGACTATCTGAACCAGATGGGCGGAGCCGAACGGGTGGTGGGTGTGCTGCACCGGATGTATCCCAACGCTCCCATTTTCACCACCATCGTGGACCGGGACAAACTGCTTCCGGAGCTTCAGGACGCGGACATTCGTACCACCTGGATGCAGCGTATTCCCGGTGTGAACAAACGCTTTAAGCTGTTTTTCTGGCTGTATCCTTTTGCCGTATCCTCTATGAACCTGAAGGGCTACGACGTTGTCATCAGCTCCAGCAGCGCCTACGGCAAAGGCGCCCCTGTTGATGAAGGAGCGGTGCATATCTGCTACTGCCATACGCCCATGCGGTTCGCCTGGGATTTCAACAGCTATATGGAAGCCGTGAAGGTGCCCTCTCTGGTGCGGACGGCCGCCCGGATGCTGGTGATGCCCCTGCGGCTGTGGGATAAAGCCACTTCCCGTAAGGTCACTCAGATTATTGCCAACTCCACGGTGGTTAAAGGGCGGATTGAGGAGCACTATGGCAAGGATGCGCTGGTGATCTTCCCGCCGGTGAACGTCAACCGGTTCCAGGTGGAGCCGGAGAGCGAGGATTATTTCCTCATCGTCTCCCGTTTGGTTTCCTATAAGCGCATCGATCTGGCCGTAGAGGCTTGTTCCTATACGGGGCAAAAGCTGGTGGTCATCGGCGACGGACCCGACCGCAGCCGCTTGGAGGCCATTGCCGGCCCCAGCGTTACCTTCCTGGGACGGCTCCCCGACGAAGAGGTGGAGCGTTACATGAAACGCTGCCAGGCCTTGCTGTTCCCGGGCTTCGAGGACTTCGGCATAACGCCGCTGGAGGCCAATGCCTGCGGCAAGCCGGTTATCGCCTTCCGCAAGGGCGGGGCGCTGGACACGGTGGTGCCCGGCTTAAACGGTTTATTTTTTGACGAACAAACCATTGAATCCTTGGCAGAGGTCCTCCGTTCCTTCAACTCTGACCAGTTTGATCCTGCGGAGATCCGCCGGCATGCGGAAGCCTTCGAGGAAACCCGCTTTATCCAGGAGCTGGAGCGGGTGGTCCAGGATGCCACAGGCAAACGGGTGGTGCCGGTGAAATTCGGTGCAGCGGAGTCCAACGCATAGCAGCAGCTTGTCGTCCCATTCGCACATGATGATGCTCCACATACAACCACTACCTTAAAGGGGGAAACCGCCATGAAGCTGGTCCTGTTATCCGGCGGCTCAGGCAAACGCCTGTGGCCTTTATCCAACGACGCAAGATCCAAACAATTCCTGAAGGTGCTGCAAAATGATCAGGGGAACATGGAGTCCATGGTCCAGCGGGTATGGCGGCAGATGGGCCATGCGGGTCTTGCCCGCCACGCTTCCATTGCCACGGGCAGAGGCCAGGTGGATATGATCCAGAGCCAAATTGGCCCGGAGGTATCCGTCATTGTGGAGCCCCAGCGCAGGGATACCTTCCCGGCTATTGCTCTGGCGGCGGTTTACCTGTACTCCATTCAGGGTGTATCCCTGAACGAGGTAGTGGCTATCCTTCCGGTGGACCCCTATGTGGAGGACAGTTTCTTCGACAAAATCAAGGAGCTGGAGGGAGCGGTGGCGGCCACCGGCGCCGACCTGGCGCTGATGGGGGTGAAGCCCACCTACCCTTCGGAAAAATATGGCTATGTGGTGCCGGAGGCGGACAGCAGCGATACCTCTGAGGTGATGATGGTCAGCCGTTTTGCCGAAAAGCCCAGCCGCGAAAAGGCGGAGGCGCTGATTGCGGAGAAGGCGCTGTGGAACTGCGGCGTATTTGCCTTTAAGCTGAACTATATGATCAATCTGCTGATGGAGCTGGGGCTTCCCATCCATTACGAGGAAATGCTGCGCCAATACCACCGGCTGCCCAAGATCAGCTTCGACTACGCGGTGGTGGAGAAGGCCGAGCATATTGTGGTGCTTCCTTATGCGGGCGAGTGGAAGGACCTGGGCACCTGGAACACTCTGACCGAGGAAATCCAGGCTCCGCTCATCGGCAACGGCACCATCTGCGGCGATTCGCAGAACGTGCATATGATCAATGAGCTGGATATCCCGATTGCGGTGCTGGGGGTATCGAACATCATCGTATCCGCCAGCCCGGACGGTATCCTGGTTGCGGACAAAAACGCCAGCCCCAAGGTGAAGGATCTCATCGGCCATCTGGAGCAGCGCCCCATGTACGAGGAGAGACGGTGGGGCTCCTACCGGGTGCTGGATTTCAAGAAGTTCCCCGAGGGCCAGGAGGTGCTGACCAAACGCATCTGCATCTCCGCCGGCAAAAACCTGAGCTACCAGACCCACGCCAAACGCAGCGAGGTATGGACGGTCATCGCGGGAAGCGGCCAGTTTGTGCTGGAGGACCGGATCGGCAGTCTGCAGGCGGGGGATGTGGTGAAGATTCCGGTAGGCGCCAAACACAGCATCCGGGCCTTCACCGATCTGGAAATCATCGAGGTGCAAACCGGCAGCGAATTGGTGGAGGACGATATTGAGCGTTTGACCATGTCCTGGGAAGAGATCGTGAGCCTATGCAGATAAAACGCCCTTACACCAACCCGTCCAACCGTTCCTTGTCCACTGCGGAGAAAGACCGGAAGTATCCGTTGAAATGGGCGATTTGCTACCAGGGCAAACCCTACATTTCCCTCTATGGCAAAAAGAAGGCCCATGACCTGTTATACAAGCTGAACCATACCATGCTGGGACTGACCGTCATCCCTTTGGAACCCGGAGAGAGCAGCGGGGGAAGAACCCTGGGCGGCGTGATCAGGCAGGGCAGGCAAGCGGTAAGGCGGTATGAAAGAGCGGAGTATGAGGGATAACATTCCATGCTGTACAAGAGCCCGGAGTACCCAATGGGGTATTCCGGGCTTTTTTGGGTTTTACGTTGTTTGAGTTTCACTATGGCCAGGCCCAGACTCTAACGGAACTCAGCGGCCCTTAGCGGGTGAAAAGTGGCTTGTTTGGAACCTAACGGAACTCAGAAGCTCTTATAGAGCTTTTTGGCGCTCATTAGCGGCAAATCAGGCATCTAGCGGTCGCTGAGTTCCGTTAAATTGAAAATACTCGGATTTCCGCCTCTAAGCGCTTCTGAGTTCCGTTAGCGCGCAGTGGAGGCCTAAGATCATAGTTTGTCAAAGCCTGCTCCCACGCAAAAAAGAGCGGAAGCCGGGCTCCCGCTCACAAAACTGCCATATAGCAGCACACCACTGACATCTCCTGCAAAGAAGCCACTATACAGCACCTCGCAGCAATCAATGTCTCCGGAAACTAACCCCAGCACCTACGACAAGTCGGCGAATTTGATGCAGACCGGCTTGGACAGCACCAGGCTGCGGCCGTTGGCCAACAGCCGGCCGGTTTCCGCATCGCGCTCAAACACCACAATATTGTTGCCGTCCCGGTTGGCGGCGAGTAGCAGCCGGTCATCCGGCGACAACGCAAAGTTGCGGGGATGGCCGCCTTGCGTAAGCACATGCTCCACCGGCGACAGTGTCCCGTCCAACTGGCTTACAGCAAAGACGGCGATGCTGTCATGGCCGCGGTTGGAGCCGTATACGAAACGCCCGTCCCGGGAAATATGAATGTCCGCCGTGGCGCTTTCTCCGGTGAAATCCTCCGGCAGTGTGCTGATAGTCTGAACCGGCACCAGGGCGCCGCTTGTCCGGTTATAACGAAACACCGTAATGGTGGAGTTCAGCTCGTTGATGGAGTACCCCATCGGCAGCTCCGGATGGAACGCAAAATGCCGCGGCCCCGAGCCCGGCGGCAGGTCCACCGACGCAGTCTCTGTCAGCGATGGTGCTGCCGGATCGATCCGGTAGCTGACGATTTTGTCCATGCCCAGATCGCATACCACCGCAAATTGGTTATCCGGGTCCACGAACACCGAATGGGCCCGAGCCTGGGTTTGAGCGGGAAGGATACTGGCCCCGGTATGTGTGATCACTTGTGCGGAAGGGCCGATCCGCCCGTCCTTCAGCACCGAATTGACCCCAACCAGACCGCCATGGTAGCTGGCCGTAAACAGGCACTTGCGGCTTTTGTCCAATTGGATATGGCAAATCGGGGAGTCTACCGTACGCTCCCGGTTCAGCTCGGTCAGCTTACCCTTTTCCAGATCGATGGAAAAAGCGGCCGCCACTCCGCTGCGTCCCCCGGTCTGGCCTTCGGAGAGCACATAGAGAATCCCCTTCTCCGGATCCACATCCAGGAACGTGGGATTCTTCAAACCCCGTATACGGTCAGTAATGGTCATTTCCCCATGCTCCGGGTGAAACAGGCCTACATACACACCATCTTCCTCTGCTTCCGCATAAGACCCGATAAAAGCGAAAATCCGTTTGTTTGCACTGTTCTCCAAATTTATCACCCCGCATATAATAATTCGCAATCATTATACATTCCCCGACAAGAATGGACAAAAAGATTTGACATGATACGAAATGTTTCGTATTATGGAGGAAATGTTGATCCGTAACGTATCATACCATATTTTGTACCATGGTGGCTACATAGCGGGAAAAGGGGAGAATCGTCCTATGCATACAGAAGTGTATTGCATTTGCTGCAAGCGGACAGTGCCTGTCGAAATGGCGAAGCTGACCTTCAAAACGGGGTTTTACCGCAACATTCCTTTGGGGATTTGCCAATCCTGCGGTAAAATAGAATTCAACGCATATACATATGAGGTTGTATGTATGCCGGCCCCGGCTTATTGAAGGTTGGCCCTTCCCGGGACATATGCAAACAACCGGCGGGAAGGAGGCCCACTATGCTGGAATGGATGATTCCGGGAGCGGCTGCCGCTCTGGCGGGATACGGTTTTTTGATTGTACCTACCCAATGGCTGAAGCTGGAACGGATCCGCCACCCCATCGGCTTAAACAAGAAGATCCTGCAGATCAGCGACATCCATGTGGAGAAGCTGCGGATCAGCCCCCGCAGATTAGAGCGGACTATCCGGGAGGAAGCGCCGGACTGGATTTCGCTGACAGGGGATTTTACCCGCAAAACCTGGTATTTGCCCCGTTTGGAGCCTTATCTTAAGGTCATATCCGCTTCGGGTGTACCCGTTTATGCGGTTTTGGGCAACCATGATTACAAGATGAAAAGCGGCATGAACCGGCTTTTGGAGCTGCTCAGACGATACGGCGTTACTCTGCTGCGCAACGAGGCGCTCCGCCTGCCGGATTGTACGCTGGTCGGCATCGACAACTTCGGAACCGGCCACAGCAAAATCGGCAAGGCCTTCCGCGAGACCAAACCCACCGACACCATTATCGTCCTCACCCATGATCCCAACGTGGTCCCGCATATCGGGAAACGCTATGATTACCTCATGTCGGGACATCTCCATGGCAAACAACTGAATATTCCCTTTTTCTTTCGCTTCAAACCCAAGGGCGAGCTTCCGGCTAAGGGTATCTATAAAGGGCTTCACCGCTCCCCGCAGGGGGCATATTACATATCCAAAGGAATTGGCCAGGCCGGGGTAAACGCCCGGTTTATGGTCCGCAGCGAGGTCACCGTCCATGAGCTGTAGAACCGTCCCCTACGGACAGGGGGCAGCCGGATGAAAATCGACAGAATGCTGGGGATGCTGATTTATTTGCTCAACCGGGACATGGTCAGCGCCCGGGAGCTGGCGGAGCGCTTCGAGGTTTCCGTCCGCACGGTCCAGCGGGATATAGAGACGCTAGGATTGGCCGGTATTCCGGTAGCCTCCACCTTAGGCACCGCCGGGGGGTACAGAATCTTGGATACCTACAAGCTGAACCGGCAGCTGTTCAGTGCCGAGGACTATGTCCAGCTCATCATTGCCCTTAGGGGCCTTGGCTCCGCTTATCAAAGCAGGGAGGTGGGGGCCGCCTTGGAGAAAATGCTCTCCCTCGCTCCCGACGGCACGGCGGCGGAGCAGCGGCTGCAGCTGGATTTGAGCATACTGCGGGAGGGAGTGGAGGCGGGGGACCGCCTGGCTGCTCTGGATGCGGCCATCCGCAGCGGAAAGGCAGTCGGTTTTGACTATACGGACGCACAGCTGGCCACCACACGTCGGCTGGTGGAGCCTGTGCAGCTCACCTACAAGTGGCATGCCTGGTACCTCTTGGGGTATTGCTGCGATAAACAGGCCTACCGGCTGTTCCGTCTGTCCCGCATCCGCAGTCTCGCCGTTACGGCAGAATCCGTAACCCGGGACCACAACCAGGCGGAGCGGCAGTGGGGGGAGGCGGAGAGGGAGCGCCCCTACGTGCGAATGAAGCTGGCTTTTCCCCCGGAGGTCCGGATTCTGGTGGAGGAGTCCTTTCCGTTTGCCCGCATTAGTGGATCGGCAGAGGGTAATACACTGTTGGCTGAGCTTGCCCTTCCGGAAAAGGAGCGGGGCTGGTTCGGTGTACTGCTGGAGCTGGGCGGCAAGGTTACGGTTCTGGAGCCTGAAGCCGTCAGGCAGGAGCTGCTTTCCCGGGCCAGGGATATTGTGAATCTGTATTGTTCTGCCGAATAACGACATACAGCTGTCCGGATTCCTCTTCTATAATAGGCTCATCCGTTGGGAGTCTGTCCTGATAATTATTTATTCACCACAACCACTCCGTCGGACAGACCCCTAGAGCGGATAATAGGGAAGAGGAGCGGATTAACATGGCCAATAGCACGGAAAGCATCGTCAGAAGCAATATACATGAGGAATACGCCTACTCCGAAATTGTGGAGGCAGGCGGTTTTGTGTTTCTCAGTTTTTGTGTGGGCAATGTGGGCGGAACAGTAGAGCAGCAGGTGGAGGGCGCCTTGAATGATATGAGCGGCAGACTTGCGCAAGTGGGGCTGACCCTGGAGCATGTGGTCAAGCTGGATGTGCTTTTGCGGGATGTCTGGGATATTCCCGTAATGGAGGCGGTGTTCAAACGCAGATTCAAGGGAGTATATCCGGCGCGAAAAACCATTTCTACCGAATTCGCCCATCATGGCGGCCCCACCGGCTTGAAGGTGCAGATGGACGCCATTGCCTTTGCGGGAACAGGAAAATCCGGCTGAGATTGGAATCCATGTTGCGCCGGCAGCCGCATGAGGCTCATAATAAAGGGAACGAATGCGGTTGAAAGGATGACTATCCCTCCGTGAAAATAACAGCTATGAGTTTTAACCTGCGGGTCTGCCGGTTCCTGGATTTCCACCGGTCGTGGGTGTTCCGCCGGGAGAGCGCCGCCTTGGCCGTGGCCGCCCAAAAGCCTTGTCTGGTCGGCTTCCAGGAGCTGACCGGGCGGATGCTGGCGGAGCTGTCTCCGCTATTGCCGGAATACGGCTATGTGGGGACGGGCCGGAACAAGGATGGCGGCGGCGAGCACAATGCCATCTTCTATCACCGGAAACGGCTGCTTCCCCTGGAATGGGGCCAGCTGTGGCTGTCCCCGCAACCTCAGGTCCCGGGCAGCATTGGCTGGGATGCGCGCTTCCCCCGCATATGCACCTGGGCCAAGCTGAAGCTTTTGAAGGATCCGGCAGTTACGATTCTTATGTACAATACCCATCTGGACCATATCGGACGGACGGCCAAACGCCAAGGCGCCTTGCTGGTCTGGAGGACCATCCGGGAGCATCAGGAGCGCTTCGGGCCTACGCCTGTGCTCTTGGCCGGGGATTTCAACGCGGGACCTGAGCACCCGGTTATCCGCTTCCTGTCCGGAGAGGATGAGCTGGAGGGGGAGCGCAGCCCCTTGGCCAATGCCTTCGCCGATCCCCGCCATGCGGGAAGAACCCATCATGGTTTTCTGGGGGGCAAGCTGGGCAAACCCATCGATTATTTATTCGGCGGATTTGGCCTGCTGCCTTTGCACGGGGACGTAATCCGCTCCAAGTATAACGGCCGGTATCCCTCCGACCATTACCCGGTCAGCGGGGTGTTCCGCCTGCAGCGGCTTAGAGACTGCGACGAAATAAAGTACCGCTAATTTCCTCGCAGCTCCTTACGCCGAAGCCAGTACAAACACCTTGACGTTGCGCTTGACGCCGAAGATGCGGGCCTCGCCCACGTCATTCATGAACACGTCAATTTTGGACCCTTTAATGGCCGAACCGGTATCCTCTGCCTTGCGGATGCCTACCCCTTCGATATAAACGGTGGAGCCCAGGGGAATAACCTTGGGATCGACGGCTACCGTACGACCTTCTTCCGCCCGCACACCGCTGTAGGTAATCCCGTATTCGGGATGGGAGGGGGTTTTTCCTGTGGATTCTGCACCGGCTGTATAAGCGGTAAGCGTGGTGGAGAGGACCCGTTCGATCACCGGCTCCTTGCCTTCCAAAAGCGGCACAGGCATTTCCGGAATTTTAAGCTTTTGTCCCACGTGGATAAAGTTGGGATTAGATATGTCGTTGTACTCCTGAAGCATGGCTACGGTAGTGCCGAAGCTGCCGGCAATTTTGGATAGGGTATCTCCTGAACTGATGATGTAGGTTAGGTTCTCCACTTTTGGTGCCGGAGCTTCCGTTCCGTTAGCGGCGGATACCGGCGTGGAGGCGGAAATCTCAGCCGCGGCAGCCGGTGCAATATGGACATCCCATTCCTCATCGCTGAGCAATTGGCGGGCAGAAGCGCTGCCGCAGGGGGAGACAAGACTCAGGAGAAGCATCAGCAGCAGAGCATAGCGCATGTGGCGTTTCATCGCATCCATCATCCTCCATGAAATGGTTTTCGGCGGATACCGCCGGTATGAGACAATCTATGAATCTGGCAATAGCTAGCTGTATGTTTACTAGCATGGCCGGATTTTGCGCTTCTATACCTTCTCTACCAAAATAATCCCCAAACATTCAGGCAAAATGATAGAGCCGCCCGGACAAGCAGCCATGGAATAAGGCTGAATGTCCGGACGGCTCTATATGGTTTACACAGATTGAAGAAGGTCTAAACGGCAGCGCCCTCCAAAAAAAGCTCCACGATCGCTTCGGCGGATTCCCGTACCGACGGATATTGCTCCATCAGCACAGCACGGTTGCCCAGCATCAGCAGGGAGGAGAAGGAGTAGGCCAGGAAACTGGGGGATAGGGGCTTCAGCTCCCCCCGGCCGGCAGCCTCCCGGAAGGCCTCTGCCATAATATGGTGGATCCGGCCCTCCGCATGATGGATTTCCTGCACTTGTTCCGGGGAAAGCCGGGACTCCGCCTCCTTCAGCATGGTCATCAGATCAGGCCGGGTTTCGGCCAGATGTCCGGTGGCGATTTGGATCAGGCGTTCCTTCAATGTTCCGGGGCCGGCCAGCATGAGTCGCGTTATATCGGCTGCACGACCCAACAAATGAACCACAGCTTGGGTAAACAGCACCGCTTTATTGGAATAATAGTAATAGATCGTCGCTTTGGTCACCTGGCAGTCTACCGCGATCTGCTCCAGAGAGATCTGCTCATAGCCCTTCTCCATAAACAGCCGCGCTGCCGCTTCCAGGAGCTGTGCCTCAATTCCGGCCTGCGGCTCCGGGCTTTTCGGCGGACGTCCGGGAGGACGTTTTCTTTTTTGATCCAAACCCTTCACTTCCCCTTGAATAATTAACCCGTCGGTATATATAATGGGATTGTTATATTAATTATAAATAAAAGCTGCTTTGAAAGCTATAAGCCGCAATCGGTAAAGGAGCGTTGGTCATGTCCAAGAAGCACTTATGGGAGCAATACGGCCGTACGGTGGCCGGCCCCCGTACCAAATGGGTAACCATTCTGATCTGGATTTTGCTGGCGGGCGGATTAAGCATGCTCTTGCCCTCAGCCAAAAGCCAGGAAAACAACAACGCGGCCAATCTGCCTGCGGACACACAATCTGTCGTAAGCGATGCTTTAGCCGCACGGGAATTCCCGGGCGACGCCGGAGTCCCTGCGCTATTGGTATGGCACCGCCCCGGCGGGATGCAGGATGGAGACCTGGCAGGCATCCAGAGTGTGACCCGCACATTGGAGCAGGAGCCTCTGACCCACCAGCTTGTGGTGCCGCCTCTGCACAAAATGCCGCCCCAGGCGCTGCGCAGCCAGCTGTCTCAGGATCAGAGCACGCTGGTGCTGCCCGTCATTTTCCAAAAAGGGTCGGATACGGAGGCGCTTAAAGCCGATCTGGAAACCCTGAAGGAAAAAACAGCGGCTCTTTTGGGCGCCGACCCCTTCGCCGCCAAAACTGACGGTGCGGAGCTGAGCGCCCGGGTATCCGGACCAGTCGGCATCCAGGTGGATGCGGTTGGACTATTTAAAAGCGCGGATGTGTCCCTGTTGATTGGCACTGTGCTCCTGGTGCTGATTATTCTGCTCCTGATTTACCGTTCGCCGATCCTCGCACTGATCCCCATTGTGGGTGTAGGCTTTGCTTATGCAGTGGTCAATCCCCTTATCGGCTGGATTGCTTCCATGGGCTGGATCGAAGTGGACTCCCAGGCCATGTCCATCATGACGGTGCTCCTGTTCGGCGCCGGAACAGATTATTGTCTCTTCCTGATCGCCCGCTTCCGCCAGACGCTGAAGGAGGAAAAGGACAAGAGCAAGGCATTGCTTAACGCTATCAGCGATTCCTCGGGCGCCATTGCCATGAGCGGATTTACTGTCGTGCTTTCTCTTCTGGCGCTGCTTCTGGCCAAATACGGAGCGTATCACCGTTTTGCAGTACCGTTCAGTTTGTCCATTCTGGTTATGGGCATTGCCAGTCTGACGCTGGTGCCCGCGCTGCTGGCTGTGCTTGGCCGGACCTCCTTCTATCCCTTCATCCCGCGGACCCGGGAGATGCAGGAGGAGCGGGCGGCCCGCACCGGCAAGCCCGTTCCGCCCGCACGGCATCCCCACCCGTACAGCAATATTTTCAGCGGCTGGATTGTTAGAAAGCCCTGGACTGTCGCCTTATCCGCGTTTATCCTGCTGGGGGTGCTAGCGTCCTTCGCGCCGCGCATCTCCTACACCTTTGATACCCTGTCCTCGTTTCCGGAGGATATGGAATCCCGTCAGGGCTTCGCGGTGATTGCCGAGCAGTTCAGCCCCGGTGAGCTCGCGCCTGTTAAGGTGATGCTGGACACAGACGGCAAGCAGGTAGACGGTGCAGCGGCGTTGAAGGCACTGCCTTTCGTCAGCAAGGTGTCCGATCCTGTTGCGGGCAAAACAGACCCTACCCTCGTCGCCTATGAGGTAGAACTGAACATGAACCCGTATTCGGCTGAGGCCATGGACACCATTCCCCAATTTTATACTGCCATGGAGAAGGCTTTGGGCGCTTCCGGCGTAGGGGAGCCAGGAGACAAGGTGTGGATTTCCGGCCAAACGGCCACCCAATATGATACCCGTGAAACCGGTGACCGGGATGCCTCGGTTATCATTCCGGCGGTCATTATCTTGATTGCCCTGCTGCTGCTGGTGTACCTGCGGTCCATCATTGCAGTGGTGTATTTAATCGCTACGGTGCTCCTGTCCTACTTCTCGGCGTTAGGGCTGGGCTGGCTGGTCATTCATTATCTGTTGGGTGCCGACGCCATCCAGGGCTTCATTCCCGTCTATGCCTTCGTCTTCCTGGTGGCGCTGGGTGAGGACTACAATATCTTCATGATCTCCGGCATCTGGCAAAAAAGCCGCACCATGCCCCTCTCCCGTGCCATCCGGGAGGGCGTTATGGAAAGCGGCTCGGTTATCACTTCCGCAGGCCTGATTCTGGCCGGCACCTTTGCGGTTCTGGGCACCCTGCCCATTCAGATTCTGGTTCACTTCGGGATCATTACCGCCATCGGCGTGCTGCTGGATACCTTTGTGGTAAGACCGTTCCTGGTGCCTGCGCTGACCCGGATTCTCGGCAAATGGTCCTTCTGGCCGGGGCGGTATACACCGATTCCGGAGGAGGAGCCGGCGCTCCAGAGCGGACGGGGTAAAGCTTAACCGCAGCAAGATAACCTTCTGCCGCCGAAGAGGAGCTTTGGGCAGGAGGAGCCGCAGTTCTTTCGTGGCTCCGAACCACCTGTCGAAGCTGTCCAAATGCAAAAGTGCAGCTATTTTAGCCGGGAGGGCCTAAGTGGGAGCCACATCCTGCAAAAGTGCAGCTAATTCCGCTCCATAACCGGTTCATCGGACTTCCAGCGGAAAATAACGGCACTTTTGCAGGCGCACCGGCGGGTCGAATCGTTTTGTCTGAACATAACTGCACTTTGCAGTTTGCCTATACTCCGGCTTCCTCCAAAAACTCCCCGACGATACGGTCGTATTCGTCGGGGTTTTTCATATATGCTTCCGCATGGTCCGCACGCGGAGCCAGGTACAGCCGTTTCGGCCCTTGCTTCAGCCGGAACATCTCCTCGGTCATCCGCTTCTCAATATAGCTGTCCTCCTGCCCGTGGATGAACAGCACCGGTGTGCCCGCCAACGGAAGACTGCGCAGGGATTCTGCCATATCCAGCCTCGCTCCGGTGCGCAGCCGGCAGATCAGCGCCACCAGCCGGATGGTGGGGAACACGGGGAAGTGGGGGTATTCCACCTTCAGCCGGTAGATCAGCTGCCCCACAATGTCGGAGTAAGGACAATCCGCGATGCTAAACCGCAGCCGCTCATCGCTAGCAGCATGCTGCAGCACGGTAGCGGCCCCCATGGATTCCCCGTGGGTGCCCACCACCGCCCCGGGGCCCATACGCCGGAACACCCAGTCCACCCAGGCGCGCAGATCTTCTTTTTCATAGAAGCCGTATGTGGTGGAGGATCCTCCGCTTTGACCATGCCGGCGGTGATCGTAAGCCAGCACATGATAGCCCCGTTTGCGGAACAGCTCCACATATTTGATGGAGGACAATCTGGACCGGGTTACGCCATGCGCCAGGATCACGGTTTTATTGCTGTCCGCACCGCAGGGAATGAACCAGCCGGAGAGGGCATACCCATAGGGAGAGGTGATTGTCACGTCCTCCTTGGGAAGCGCCTCCAGATAGGCCAAGTCCAGTACACCGCTGTCCGCTTCGAACCGGAGAATCCGCTCCCCGTCCCAAACCTTGATCAGCACCACCTTGCCGGAAAAATGCCACAAGGCTGCGCCAAAAGCCACAGCTGCCACAACCAGCGGCAGGGCAATCCATATCCACCACATCCAACAACACCCCGGAACCCTCAAATTTTTCGGCCGATTTGCCGCAATACCTATATGATAGGTGCGGATGGAGCCAAAAGCAACGGGTTCCATTATTCTGTACAAGGGTGCTTTTGGGCCTCGGATTGGAGTATAATGGGTAGGATCAAGCATATGGAGAGGAAGGATTTGCAGTGGCAAACACACACGTGTATACCCGGCGCGAAGAGATCGCCAATGCCATTATCCATGGAATTGGCGCCTTGCTGAGTGTCGCCGCTTTGGTTCTGCTGGTGGTATTCGCCAGTCTGGACGGCAGCGCCTGGCATGTGGTGAGCTTCACCATCTATGGCGTTACCATGCTTATATTGTATACTTGCTCCACCCTGGTTCACAGCTTTCCCGAGGGCAAAGTTAAGGACCTGTTCGAGATTTTCGACCATTCCTCCATCTATCTGTTTATTGCCGGCACCTATACGCCGCTGTTGTTTAATGTGATCCGCGGACCCTTGGGCTGGACCCTGTTCGGCATCGTGTGGGGCATCGCACTGGTGGGTATCGCCTTTAAGGCCTTTTTTACCAAGCGGTTTCTGTTCACCTCCACCATTTTTTATATCGCCATGGGCTGGATCATTGTATTCGCTTGGAATACGCTGACCCATAACTTGGCGCAGGGCGGGGTCATTCTCCTGGTAGCCGGCGGATTATTTTATACCCTGGGCACCATCTTCTATGTTTGGCGCAGCTTTCCCTACCATCATGCCGTCTGGCATTTGTTTGTGCTGGGTGGGAGCATCTGCCATTTTTTTGCTATCATTGTGTACGTGCTGCCGTAAAGACTACTTTTCATTTATTCCTCTATCCAAAAGGAGCTGCAATCCCATGGCATTTATGGACTGTCATTTCTTCTCGGATTCCTTGGGCGTCTCGGCGTCCATGTATGTGATCCTGCCCCAGGTGGCCAAAAACCAGATCGGCATGGAGTCCGCCGAGCGGGGCGGCAAACATCCCACGCTGTACCTGCTCCACGGTTTGTCCGACGACCACACGATCTGGATGCGGCGCACCTCCATTGAGCGGTATGCCTCCGCTTTGGGACTGGCGGTGGTGATGCCTGCGGTGAACCGGAGCTTTTATACCGACATGCCCAATGGCCACAAATACTGGCAGTTCGTCAGCGAGGAGTTGCCGGCCCTTGCCCGTTCCTTCTTCCCCTTGTCGGATAAACGGGAGGATAACTATGTCGCCGGCTTGTCCATGGGAGGTTACGGGGCCATGAAGCTGGCCTTGACCCATCCCGACCGTTTCGCCGCCGCGGCCAGTCTGTCGGGGGTGATGGATGTGAAGTGGGCGGTTCAGGCCCATCCCGGCGATGAGTTCAAATGGCTGTTCGGAAATTACGGGGGAATTGACGGCACACCGGCGGATTTGTTCCAGCTGGCAACGGAGCTTGCCGCTTCCGGGAAGGAGCAGCCCAAGCTGTACCAGTTCTGCGGCACGGAGGACTTCCTGTACGACTCCAATGTCCGGTTCCGCGATCATGCGCAGGAAAAAGGCCTGGAGCTTACCTACGCGGAAGGGCCTGGCGGCCATAGCTGGGAGATTTGGGATAACCGCATCCAAGATGTGCTGAAGTGGCTGCCCCTGCCGGAGAAACGCCTATGATCAAGTGGGACGGACATACCCATACCCGCTTTTGCAGGCACGGCAGCCCGGAACCACAGGAAAAATACATACAAGAAGCAGTGAAGCAGGGCTTCCAGCGCTATTCCATAACGGAGCATCCGCCTCTGCCCAAGGGGTGGATCGATAACCCGGCTCTGATGGAGGAACTGGCCATGCCCCTGGCCGAGCTTCCGGCATATTTCCGCTATGTGCGGAAGATGAAGGAGCGTTATTCGGGGATTATCGATATTCCGGCAGGGCTGGAGGTGGATTACCTTCATGGCGCTGCCGCGTATTCCGAAGCGATGCTGGAGCCTTGGCTGAACATCCTGGAGGATATTGTCGTGTCGGTCCATTACCTGCCTGGCAAAGGCGGCATGCGCTGTATCGATTTTACGCCGGAGGATTTCCGCGAGGGGCTGCTGGAGCATTACGGCTCGATGGAAGCGGTGGCGGCGGAATATTACGATCATGTGGAGCAGGCCATCCAATGGGCCAAAACGGCAGGTCTGCCGGGCAGATTACGCATCGGCCACATCAATCTGATCGAGAAATTCCAGAATGTGCTTCCGCCTCTGGAGGATAGCTTCATCCGCGGCAGGCTGGAGAAGCTGCTCCCCCTGTTGGCGGAAACAGGCTTCGGCCTGGATGTGAATACAGCCGGTCTCCGGGTGGGGACCTGTGGTAAGCCGTATGTGCCGGAGTGGTTTCTGAAGCAGTGCCGCGGGGCGGGAATTCCCCTTGTGTACGGCTCCGATTCCCACAAGCCGGAGCATGTGGGCTTCGGCTGGGAATGGTTCGAGCAAGCTATGCAGGAATGAGCCCATGAGGCTCCAGATTGCAATACGCATATCAAAAAGAGGCTTTCCGGCTTAAGGGCCGGAAGGCCTCTTCGTTGTAAGCTAAGAGTGAAGCCCCTTTATTGCCCCTTCAGCATCTGGAACAAATAGGAGATTTCCGCAATCAGCGCCACCCGGCCGTTGCCCAGAATAGCGGCTCCGGCTACATAGGGGATTTTGCCCAGGTAGCTGCCCAACGTCTTAATCACAACCTCCTGATTGCCAAGAAGCTCATCCACTGCCAAGGCGATTTTCTTTTCGGCCGAACCGACGATCACAATGGGCTGGTGCTTCTTCTGCTTTAGGGGGCGTTCATAGTTCAGCACATCGCTCAGCCAGACCAGGGGGATGGTTTCCTTCCGGATGACCAGGACGCTTTGGCCCTGGATGGTTTTGATGTCCTTGTCCAACACCCGGACGATCTCCACCACATTGGTCATCGGAATCATATAATCCCGTTGGGAGACCTTCACCTTCAGTCCTGTAATAATGGCCAAAGTGAGGGGGAGGCGGATGGTGAAACGGGTGCCTGTACCGGGCCGGGAATCAATGTGGATCATCCCGTTCAGCCGTTCGATCTGGCTGCGGACAATATCCATGCCTACACCGCGTCCGGACACCTCGCTGACCTGGGCGGCAGTGGAGAAGCCGGGGCGGAAGATCAGGTGAATGACGTCCTGGTCCGACAGATGGGCTGCCTCCTCCTCCGTCACGATCCCCTTGCGCAGGGCCGATTCCAGAATGGCCTCCGGGCGGATCCCGCCGCCGTCGTCCTCAACGGTAATAATCACCTGGTTATCCTCATGGTATGAGTTTAAGCGTACCGTGCCTTTCGCCGGTTTACCGTTGGCAAGCCGGATCTCCGCCGTTTCAATGCCATGATCCACCGCATTGCGGAGCAGATGGATCAGCGGGTCCCCGATTTCTTCAATCACAGTCCGGTCAAGCTCGGTTTCCATTCCGTCCAGAACCAGCTCGATTTCCTTGCCCAGCTTCTGGGACAGATCCCGGACCGTTCTCGGGAACCGCTGGAACAGATGCCGGATAGGCAGCATCCGCGCCTTCATCACGCTTTCCTGGAGCTCTCCGACCGTTCGGGAAATATGGTCCGAAATATCCCCCAACCGCTCCACAAACTCCTCATTGCGGTGGGAACGGGTAACGGATTGCTTCAGCTGCGCCAGTGAGGTCTGGTCGATCAGCAGCTCCCCCACCAGGTTCATCAGATGCTCCAGCCGTTCCACACTGACCCGGATGGTCTGCGGGCCTTTATTCTGCTTCTCCTCCGCCGAGACCGGATGCTCTTTGGCAGCGGAGGCGGGGGCAGAGTTTTTCGGACCGGTGGCTGCTTGCGGCTGATAAAGCTCTGCTGCGGCTGCCTCCACATCGGAATGGGCGCGCAAGCCGGCCGCCACTGTCTCCGCACTCTCCCGGGTGGCGAGAAGAAATACGGCGCGGCTGTAGGCTTCCTCCGTTTCATCATCGAATACGGCTCCCGGCTCGGAGGCTGCCGGATCGGCATAGAGCACGGCGCCGAATTTTGCCTGCACATCCTGCATGATGAGGTAGTAGCGGGCGCCCTTCATGATACAGCCGGAGCTGAGGGACATCTGCACCTTCAGAATGCTGAACCCGGTTTCCCGGACCTCCTCCAGCCGGAGGGACTGCTCCAGAGTCAGACCGGCCAATTCCTTCAGCTCTTTTTTAGGGGTTTCCAAGGAAGGGGTACTGTCTACAAATCCCCGAAGCTTAACCAGCAAAAAAGCAATATCCGAAAAAGCCGTCTCCCCCATATACTCGTCGCGCAGAAGCTTCAGATGATCTAAGGCCTCGAACAGCAGATTCACCAGATTGCGACCGGCTTGGAGCTTATTGCTGCGCACCATATCCAGCAGATGCTCCACCTCATGGGTGACGGATTTCATTTCATCAAAGCCCATGGCGGCGGATGAACCTTTAATGGTATGGGCGGTACGGAAAATCGATTGAATGGTATCCGCGGACGTATCATGCTCCAAATGAAGCAGGTAATGCTCCATACGCTCCAACTGATCTACCATTTCTCCAATGAATGCCTCACGGTAGGCTGAAAGATCCTCCATCATGCTGTGCCTCCCGTCTCCTTATTCCTGCAGAAGGACTTCATCCAGCTTCAGTATGCCGACCAAATGCTGTCCCCGGAGCCCTATGCCCGAAAAAAACGCACCATTCACACTGCCCATCTGGACAGGCGGAGGCTGTACCTCCGGATACGTGGTCACCTTATTGACCTGATCAACGATAATGCCTACCGCTTCCTCCTGGTGATGTACGACCACAATCCGGGTGGCTTTGGTATAGGCCTCATCGGCCATTCCGAACATATTGCGCAGACTCACCACCGGAACCACCATTCCCCTCAGGTTGATGATTCCCTTCACATAAAATTTGGAGTGGGGTAAATCCGTAATCGCCTGCATTTTGATAATCTCGTGGATATCCTCAATTTTAATGGCGTAATTCTCGCCGCCCACGGTCATTTCGATATATTGGTCCTGCTGAACGGTAGCCATAAGCTCACACCCGAATCTGTTAGATTTTGAATTTGGACACGGAGACATTCAGCTCGTCGGCAAGATGCGCAAGGGATTGGCAGGTTGCAGCCGTTTCCTCCGAGGCCGCAGCCGTTTCTTCACTGGTGGCGGCGATGGCTTCCACCGATCTCATCACACTGGAGGCTTGGGCGGCCTCTTCCTCACAGGCGGCGGCAATTTCATTCACCTTCTGGGAGGAGTTGTCCACGGTGCGGATAATGTTACGGAAGGCTTCCTTCATCTCTTCGGATTGAGCGGCGCTTTCGGATACGGCGGAAACGCTTTGCCGTGTATTTTCCTGCATGGCCTTGATGATGGAGGTGATTTCCTTCGTAGCCTCGCTGCTCCGTTCGGCCAGCTTGCGGACCTCGTCGGCAACCACCGAGAAGCCCCGGCCCTGGTCTCCTGCACGGGCGGCTTCAATCGCCGCATTGAGGGCCAGAAGATTGGTCTGGTCGGCAATATCGTCTATGACCTCGATAATCGCTCCGATCTTCCGGGAGTCCTCCTCCAACAGGCTCATGGAGGCATTCACGTTCTGCATGCCGGAGGCGGAGGCTCTGACGATGCCTTCGCCCTGGTTGGCGGTTTGTACGGTGTTGTCCGCCAGCTCGGCCGCTTCCTCCGCGCTTTGGGCTGCGGAATTAATGGCAAGGGACAGTTCCCTGAACATGGCGGAAATGGCCTGGGCGGATTGCGCTTGAGTTGTGCTGCCGCTGGCGATTTCCTGGGTGCTGGCTGAGATTTGCTCCGAGGCGGCAGCCACACTTTGGGAGGACTGCATGATACCGCCGATCAGATTCCGCAGATTATAAATCATGGCATTGATGCTGTCGGCAAGCTGGCCGATTTCATCCTTGGTATGAATATCGGCCTCCTCCCGCAAATCTCCTTCGGCAACCTTGCCAACCAGGGCAACAATCTCGTTCAGGGGCTTCGAGATCAGCCTTGAGATCACATAGCCGAGGAGGATGCTGATGAGGAGCGCTGCGAGCACCAAACCAACCGTAATATTCCGCGATTCAGTATAGGTTTCCAGCGAGGCGTCATTAGCTTTGTCGCCCAGATCAACATTAATTTCGATGAGTTTATCCATCAGATCACGGGCTTTGTTGCCTTCAGGACCCAAAGTTGCGGATAAGTACTTCTGAAATTCATCCAAGTTGTTTTTGTAAGCGATTTCCATTCCGGCTGCAAGCAGCTTGTAGTATGACGCGGTGGTGGTGTCCAGTTCCTTGAGAACCGTTTTTTCCTCAGCCGTATACGCCAATGGGCGGTACGTTTCAATTTGTTCTGTTACGATTTGTTTAAATGCTTCTATTTCTTTTGCTATACGGTCCTTGTCAGCTTTTTCGGTAGAAGTAGCCATATCCCGGATCGCAACACGAATGTTCAGAAAATCAATTTGAGCCATGGATAGTGTCTCCATAGACATCAGATTATTGAAATACAACTGCTTGCTATTGTCGTTCATCAGCCCAAGATTGCGGATGGAGTACAGTCCTACGGTACCTACGACTAAAGACACAAGAACGAAGGCGGAAATAAGCTTGGCGGAGGTCTTCCAGTTCATGAACCATTTCATAGACGTTTGCTCCCTCATCGAGTAATTAATGGTCTTGTTCAAAAAAAGCTTGTACCCAAACATCATCGCTCACTCCGCAACTTCCGTATGAACCGATGGTGAAGTCTGATAATGAATTCAGATACCTCCTTCAGGATTGGCTGGAATAATCTTAAAATTGCTTGACTACATATTAGCATCAAGAACTAAATTCGACAATATTCGATTTTTTATAACAATATTCTACCAGTATAAAGATAGTATATGAGGCCCAGACCGTCGCCCTCCTAAGCCTAAAAAACCCTGACATAAATGTCAGGGTTAAAGGGATCGGACTTTGGTGTTGTCTTAAAACTCCATCGGCACATCGGCCTCCACCGCATACTCGAAATCCTCAATGTCGAATACCTGCACGGGTACGGAGGCATGGATTACCTTATCGACAAATTCCAGCTGATCCGTAAGAATAGGCAGCTTCTCTCTTAAGGACAGCAGGATTAGATCCGTTTCAATAGGATCGAATTTCTCCCCGTATTCCGCATTCTCCAGAGCGTATACCACCGTAACGGAGACCCGCTGGTTCACAAGAAGACCGGGACTTTTTTTCCAGGGGGAGGCCAAGGCACGTTCAATTTTTTTCTTGTTCAAGGGCTCCTCGAAAAAGCCAATCAGTCCCTTAATGTATGTGCGCACATAGGTATCATCCTCCTCCATGGACATGATGGGCTCGGGGCTTTCCAACAAATCATAAAGCTCCATCAGGCTGGAGTAGGGCATTACATATTCAACCGGCTGAGCCGGCACCAGGAGCTGGCCGTATATCGCAAGCATAACCGCTTCAGCCACAAAACGCCTTTCCATACGCTGTCCTCCGCTGATTGCTCTTCCGTAATAGTCTGTCATGCTTTAATTATAGCAGGCTTACGGGAGGAAGAGAACGGACATTCTTGTGCATTTCACTGGAAACGGAGAGCATTTATCAGAAAAGAAAACGCTTAAGGCTCCACCGTATTATTCCGCAGGATGCTTATGTTACAATAAAGAACAACAGGGTTTGAATGCGGAGGCGCTTATGGAATCTATCCGGGAAAATATACAGTACCAGCATCCTTTTTTGGCGGTGAAGATTTTTGATGCCGTCCGTTCCTGCCAGCCGGACCAGAAGGTGACGCGCTGGCATTACCATAAGGAAATTGAGCTGATTCTGATGCTCCAGGGCCGCTACGGCTTTTATCTCAATGAAACTCCCGTTGTCCTGCAGCCCGGAGAGCTGATACTTATCGGGTCCAATGAGCTGCATACGGATTATCCCTGCGACAACGGTTCTTACCTGGTGTTTCAATTTGATATCCAGGAGCATCTGGAGAACAGCGGTTTGCCGTATTACCGCTACTTCGCCGATCCTTCCGTCCCCTTAAGCAGGCTGAATTACATATTCCAGGAAAACCACGAGGTGAGGCAGACGGTTGCCGGCTGCATCCAATCCATCAATGAGGAATTTCTGGCCAAGCAGGACGGCTACGAAATCGCCATCAGCATCCAGATCAAGCAGATTATTCTGACTCTGCTCCGCGCGGATTCACGGAAGGTCATCCCCTCCCGGGAGAATTCAGACATTATCCGGCTGCGCCCGGTTCTGGATTACATCGATATACACTTGGGCGACAAGCTGCAGGTGGAGGAAGCCTGCAAGCTGGCCAATATGAGCTACCATTATTTTGTGAAGTATTTCAAAAAAACCATGGGTATCTCCTTCGTGGATTACATTACCCTCAAAAAAATCAGGCGGGCCGAGCGGCTGCTGCTTACCAAGGATTTGAGCATTTCCCAGATCGGGGAAGAGGTAGGGATGTCCAACATGGCCCATTTCTACAAGATGTTCCGCAAATTCAAGGCATGCTCCCCTAATGAATTCCGCAAAAAGATGCTGTTTGATACAGCGGGCAAGCAAGAGGAGCTTCATATCCCGGAGCCGAAAGCACCACAAAGTTTCCAAAATTTTTCAGTGTGTCAATAGGTACCGGGGCATGAAGAAAATGACATAAATCGAGTCTGTTGCTCTATATTCGACAAGTACCCCCTCAATTTATAATGGGAATACGAAGACATCGACGACCCGGTTTTCCGATAAAGGCAAACCCGGCGAAAGCCGGCGACGCAAAGCTACAGGGGCTTCCCCGCTCATGCGGAATGCCCGCCAGCTGCCGAACAGAAGATACCCTCAGGGGCACTCTTTCGGCTGGAAGAGTGCTCTTTCGATGACTTCGACATTATACCTAATGGAGGGTTCCACATGATGAAACGCACCCTGTCTCTGCTTCTTGCCGTCACATTCCTAATCATGCTCCTTCCCCTTACCGCTGCCGCCGAGGACGAGGTCCCCACGAAGGGCAAGGTAATCGCAGGCGTCAGCTTCCGGTCCCAGCCTTCCACCTCAGGCACTCTCTACCGGCTGCTCAAGAAGAACGAAACGGTTAAAGTCCTGGAGGAAATAAACCCCTACTGGTACCGGATTGAAGACCAGAACGGCCAACAAGGCTATGTCTCCGCCAGTGACAAATACATAGAGATCATCAGCAACGCAGAAGTCATTTACGGTGTGAATATGAGAAAAGCCCCTTCCACCTCAGGCGATGTCGTCCGTATGCTCACGAAGGGGGAGGAGCTGCTGGTTCTGGAGAAGGCCAACGACAGCTGGTATAAAGTCAGGGATGCCGCAGGTGTCGAGGGGTATGCCAGCACCAGTACCAAATACATAAAGCTGAATACCAGCGTCTACAAAATGAAGCTGCCCCAGTCGGACCTGATTGAAGCCTTTATCGCCGAAGGTATGAAGTATATGGGCACGCCTTATGAGTTCGGCTCCACCCGGTTTGACATTACCACCTTTGACTGCTCCGACTTTGTACTGCAGGCCTTCTGGAATGTGACCGCCACTACCATTCCTGCCGATTCCCGCGGTCAGGCCGCATACGTCCAGGAGCTGGGCGGAATCGAAATGGATTGGAAGAATCTCAAACGCGGTGATCTGATGTTTTTTATGTCCTATGCCGGCTCCAAAGCCTCGGATTATGCCAATGTAAACCCCATGACGGAGGAAGTGACCCATGTGGCCATCTATCTGGGCGACGGCCAGATGCTGCATACCTATTCGCCCGAATCCGGCGGCGTCCGCATCGACACCATCGAGGGCAAAACCTGGGAATACCGCTACCTGTACGGCGGAAGCTTTATCCGGTAATACTGTAAATATTTACTTGACGTATTCCCGGCATGTCTGATAAGATAACCTCACTTGAATAAACGGATCATTAGTTTTGCGAAGGACGCAAACTTGGGAATTTTCCCGGTTTGCGTCTTTTTTTCGTCCGGCATAAAGGAGAGGGAGCGTTGACCAGAAGAAGAAATTTAGGCTACAGCCTTGCGGCGGGATTGCTGGCAGTGCTGTTGGTCTACGGTGTGTACATGATTTTGATCCGGCAGGTGGAGCTGCAGCAAACCGTACGGATTGTGGCCCCCAAGGCTTTTATTCCTGCCGGAACCCGGCTGGAGGCAGGGATGCTGGAGCTGGTCACCGTTGTCAAAAGCGGGCTGCGCCCAGGCATGCTTGAGACGATGGAGTCCGCTGTGGGCAAATGGGCGCTGGTTCCTCTGGGAACACGCGAGCCTATCCTGGATTGGAAAATTGACCGGTTTTCCCTGCTGCCGGCTCCCGGACAAGCCACCTTCCCCGTTCCCAAGGAATATGTGCTGTCCATTCCGGGAGGAATCCGGGCGGGGGATCAGGTGGCGGTTTATGCAACCGGCAAAAGCGGCACGGTCCGCCTGCTGGAGGAGGCGGTAACGGTGGCCTCCGTCAAGTCCTCCACCAATACGGAGGTGGATGATCCCAAGGAGCCGAGCATTATCGCCAAGGTGAATAACGACAAGGAGAAGCTGTATACCTCCCGCAGGGATGCCAATGGCAAGGCGGAGCAGTTGAATCTGAACCTGACGGAGGACCAATGGCGCGTGATCGACGAAGCCTGCGGGACGAAGCAGAACAAGCTGGTAATCGCCTTCCTGTCCGCATCCAGGCCGGAGGAGGAAGGAGGAGGGAAACCATGACCGGACACGGGAAGCTGATTGTGTTTACCGGCTCTACCCCCAATATCGGGACCACGGTAGTGGCCTTTGGCACGGCGGTTCTGCTGGCCCGGCTGTCAGGCGAGCCGGTGGGGTATCTATGCCTGAATTTGAAAAGCTCGAAGCTGCACCATTATGTGGGTTTGGAGCCCTGCCCACCCGGGGTGGACCACATCCGGGCGGAAATGCGCTCCGGGGGATTGACCCCCGGTTTCCTGAAGTCCCGCATGGTACAGGTTAAAGGAGCGCCGGGTGTTCACGTTCTGTTTGGCTCGCTCCAGCGGGAGCAGGCGGAATTTTTCCAGCCGGAGGATATCAGCCATCTGCTGGACATTGCCATGCAGTGTTTTCCGCGCTGTGTGGTGGAAGTGAATGCCTATTGGGATAACGCCGCCACGCTTGCGGCGCTGATGCAGGCCGATGAGCGGATTTTGGTCACTTCCCCGGAGCTGGGGCATTTCCAGGAGGATGTGAACCGTGGCCTAAAGCAGATGGCTCCCCTGTTTGGTATGAGCTCCGAGCAATTCCTGCTGGCGGTAACCCAGCATAACCGCAGCGATGGCCTGACCCCGCAGGATGCGGCGAAGGAAACGGGCATGCGTCTGGCGGCTGTGGTGAAGGCGGACCCGGAGCTCAGGCGGCTGTTGGGCCAGGGCAGGCTTGCCGAATACATCGGAGGCAATGATGGGTTTACCCAAGCGCTTATCCCTCTGTGCGGGGAACTGGGAGTGACCCCCAAGGAGCCGGCTTCTGCGGAAGGGATATGGGCTTTGCTCGGACGGCAATGCCGGCTTTTCCTGGGAGGGCGGACGCCACGCAGGAACCAATGAATTTGAGGCTGCAGCCCATGCTGCGGTTCCCTATAAGGAGGTTTATATGGAGCAACGGTTTTCAGTCCTCTCCTATGCGGACAAACGGCGCCAGCTGGAGGAGGAAAAAAGCCGCCGGAGCGGAGGCGGCTCTCCCGGTTTGGATGGGGAGGATAGCTGGTTCCGGGCGCTGATGGACGAGATCCGCAAGGAGCTGGCGGCTCCCCGGGGGAAAACGGAGGAGGAGCGCCGGAACTACACGGATACCCTGAACCGGGCTGTCATCGGCTACGAGCCTGCCCGCCGGGCCATTATGGGCATGATTGTGGATCTATTGGCCAAAAAAAGAATCCACCGCCCTCCGCCGCCCTCCACCCGGTACACCAGTCTCGCCGAGGCAGCGTTTGCGGAGGTGATCGGGTGGAATGTCCTGGACACGGTGCTCCGCCACAGGTCCGGCTTGGAGGAGATTCAGGTTATCGGCGAGCAGGTATTTGAGGTGCGGCAGGGAACTCCCGCTCCATCGCCGGTGAAGCTGCAATCTGCCAAGGAGCTGGAGCGACTGCAGCAGAATCTGGTGCTGTTTAACGGCGACTCCCTCCATGTCCGCAAAAAATGGGCGGAGGTCACCCTGTTGGACGGGGCCCGGGTCACCATGACGGGATTGGGCTTTACCTCGTCTCCTACGCTGACTATCCGGTTTTATTCCCAGACCCTGTTTGACTTGGAGGAATTGTCCCGGCCTGAAGCCGGAACGCTCCCGCCGGAGGTAGCGGAGCTATTGCGGATATTGGTGCGGGCCTCCTTCAATCTGGTGATTACCGGCTCCACCAATTCGGGCAAAACCACCCTCATCAAGGCTTTGATCCGGGAGATGCCGGACCATGAGCGGCTGGTTACCATCGAATCCCGGTACGAGCTGCGGATTAAGCGGGACTTCCCGCAAAAGAATTGTGTGGAATATGAAATTGATGAGGATGACCCCCGGCATGACGGTGCACAGGCATTTAAGCTGGCTCTCCGGCAATCCCCTAAACGGATCATCCATGCGGAAATCCGGGATCAGGATGCTGCTCTGTATGTCCGGGCCTGCACCCGGGGCCATGAGGGCAGCATGACTACTGTCCATGCCAGTGCTCTGGAGGATGCGCCGGACGCCATAGCGGATATGTGTCTGATGGAGAACCGGGCTATGGAGCCGGCCAGGCTGGTCCGGCGGATTGCCCAATATGTCACCCAGATCGGAATCGAGATGGCATTGGTTAACGGGAAACGTCGGATTACCCGCATCGGCGAGTTTTCCTTTGCCGAAGGAGCGGTTACGGTTAGGGATTGGGTGCGGTACGACCCTGCCGCCGGCGGTTGGCAGTACCCGCTCCAGCTGTCCCAGCGCTCGAGAGAGCGAATCCGCCAAGCAGACCCCGAGGGGTATGCCATGCTGGAGCGTCTCCGGGAGAAGGGAGGGCTGAACCGGTGCTTCTGACGATTCTGCAGAGTTCGCTTTCGCTCTTATTGTTTATGCTGCTGTTCATTACGCTGCGGCGTCTTGCGCTGGTTGTGGGGAACCGGCATGCCGCCCGTTCGCGGCTGTCCTCCACCAAAGAAAAGATTGCCACAGAGCGGTTTTTCCACCGGCTTCCCTTCCGGAGGCATCTTCAGGACATGATGGAGGTCACCCGCTTCTTCCCGACCGTAAGCGCCTTTGCCACCTGTTGTTTGCTGCTGTTATTGACGGGGATCATTCTGGGTGTGTTCTTTTTTCAGAGTCTGAAGGGAGTGGCGGTGTTGGGGCCGGTCTGCGGAATTACGCCGTACCTGGTACTCAGGATGAAGCTGCTTTCCCGGCAGCTCCGCACCCGGCTGCAGTTTTTGCCTGCTGCCGAGGTGTTTTACCAGCAGCTTTTGCTGACGGAGCATCCCAATCTCCGCAATGTGCTGCAGGCTGTGATTGCCGAGGACCGGCTGGTCTATACTGTGAAGCCCAGCTTCCAGCAGCTGCAGCGGAATCTTTCGGCAGGCAGGGAGCCGGAGGATGCTCTGCGTATTTTCGAGCTGGAGCATGGCCATATCTGGGCCCATTATTTTGCCAATCTGATGCGGCTGGGCCTGCAGGAGGGGGTGAATATGGCCTCGGGCCTGAAGGAGCTGATCGATGATATGCGCCGGGCCCAGCTGTTTGACCAGCGTGCCCGGAACCGTCTATTGGAGATCCGGTTGGCCAGCTTCTCGCCTGCCTTTTTTCTGGCGCTGTTTATGGGTGTAAATCTGAAGCTGAACTATGAAAATTCCATCCGATTTTACTTTTACAGCTCCGAGGGCAAAAACATGCTCCTTAACGCGGTTGTGCTGATGTTCGGCTCGCTTTTGATGGGGATTTATTTGTCCATCCGGCGTGTGTAAGAGACGTGTGTAAGGAGGAGGAACATGGAACAGCTTACGATGTATGGTGTGCTGGTTGGCCTGCTTGTGCTGCTGGCCTGCTCCTGCTATGCTGCCATCCTGTATTTACTGAAAGGAATATCCAGACCTGCCCGGGTTGTACGCTTCCGCGTCCGTGCGGGGAGCGGAGCTCATTCAGCTCCGCCGGATTGGCTGGTGCTGCTGCTCGGGATGAGGCCGGGCCGGGACGGAAGCGAACGGGATGCGGAGCGGAGGCAGCTGTTGGCGGCTGCGGGCTTGCGGATACATCCGGAATGGTACCGGTTGGGAAGAAGGGCGGCGCTGGGGGTTACTCTCCTGCTTCTGCCGGCGGTGTGGTTTTTCCGGGATGGCATGGCACAGCTCTTGAGCATATCCCACTACGCCGTTATGGCTGTGCTGGCCGGACTGCTGTCCTGTCTGTGGCTGGACCGCCTGTTTCTGGAGCAATTGCAGAAGCGGAGAGCCAATCTTATTATGGAGGAGATTTACGCCGTTTCCCGGCAGCTTCTGTACTTTGCCGCTTCTCCTCTTCCCCTGCACGGGAAGCTGATGCGCTGCATGACCTATACCCGTCTGATCAGGCAGGATTGGCAGCTTTTGCTTAATGAGTGGTATCAGGATGCGGAAACGGCGATCGAACACTTCCGGCTCCGGTTAGGGACGGAGGAGGGACACGGATTTGCCGAAACGTTGAATTATTTAAGACTGTACGATAACGAAGCTTATTATCACCTGCTCAGACGGCGGGTGGATGATTGCAAGGAGCGTTTGGAGCTCCTGCGGGACAGCCGCAAGGAATCGGCTTCGTATGCGCTGTTCGTCATCGCAGCCCTTCCCATCATGTATACCTTTCAAATTTTTATATATCCCTGGGTTCAGGAAGGACAACGTTTGTTTCAGGGTTTGAATTAAGACCATATACCCGTAATGAATGGAGAGGATTTTCATGCGCAATATTTTGATGACCGTTATGTTGTTAATCGTGGTTGTGGTGATGTTCACCACAGTGATCACCGCCCCGTCTACCGGCACCAAGGCCGTAATTGAAGGCAAGGGTTCGTCCATTAACTCGCAGATCACCTCCTTGATATCGCCGTGATGAGCAGAGGGGAAGGGTTCGTGTTATGAAGGAGCTGCTGGTTGTGCTGCTGCTGACAGCGGTAATTGTACTGATCTACCAGGCCTCCATTGGAGGCCCTGACGGTATGGAAAGCCGGGTGCGGGATGGAGGGGGCAGGGTTCATCCCGTTATCGAACGGCTGAACCCTTGATACGATGAAGCAAATATTGGTGTTTCTGCTGTTTTCGCTGATGCTGGTGTGGCTGATGTTTTCCCCTGTTTACCGCCATATTCTTATTCTCCGCCAAGCCATGCTGCAGAAGGAAACGGATTATCTCCTGGAAGTGGGAGCCAGCGGCGCCTACGGGTACATTAACGGCTCCATGCTGGAGGCTTCCCGGGAACGGCTGGTCCAGGTGGGGTTTAACCGGGATGAGCTCAGTTATACGGTAACGGCCCAATCCGGACGGGACCCCATGGATCCGGACCGTCCTCTCCCACGGGGAGAAGGCCTCCGGCTGATCATCACCTATCCTTACGGCAACCTGTTCGGCATCGACCGGCTTCTTGGGATCGGCTCCCCGGGAAGCTCCGACCGGATGGGGGCGGTTGGTATGAAAATGAGCGAATATGTGCCATGAACAAGCTTTTGCTCTTTATTTTGCTGGTTGCGTTTTGCATGGCGTTGTTCGCGCTTCAGGCCGATGAGGAATTGGCCATGCACCAATATTTTGATCTGAAGCATGGAGTCAACCGGGCCGCCCATGCGGGAGCCCAAGCCGTGGACAAGGCGCTGCTGGCGGATGGCAGGGTGGATCTGGATAAGGAGTTGGCCAGGGAGACGGCCCTTCTGTACCTGCGGGAGAATCTCCGGCTGGATGAAGGACTGGTGCCTTTGCCGGACACGTTCCTGCAGGGGCAGGTGTCGGTGCTGGCTCTGGAGGTGATCGGGACGGAGCATACTTTTCCGTACCGGTACGAGCAGCCCGCTTATAACTATGCCGTGACCTTGAACCGGCCCGGCGTTGTGATGATCATTGAGGTCCGGTATCCCCGGATGTACAATGTATTGAAGCCTGTATATTGGACGGTAAAAAGCAGCGCCGAGCTGGTGCTGTAAGCTTCGAGGCAGTCCGCCGCCAGTTAAACTGGGAGCGGGCTGTTTTTATTTAGGTTGCAGAATGAACGATCTCTGTCCGGCAGTCGTATTATAGTCGAATTACCGCGGGTTCAAGAAAGCAGGTGATATTCTTGCAGGACGGCGAGGAAAGCAGGCTCATTGAGCAGGCCCAGCGCGGAGACAAACAAGCAATGCAAATCCTGCTGCAGACTCACTATACCTTTTTGGTCAAGTATCTGGTTAAAATTTCCATTCAGCCTTATCTGGCGGAGGATCTGGCCCAGGAAACCATGCTCCGCTGCATGGAAAAAATCAGGCTGTACAACGGGAAATCCCGATTTTCCACCTGGATGATGACCATCGCCTCCCGGCTATTCATCGATTATACCCGCAAGCAAAAAAGGGAACGGATTCTGCTGGAGCAGGAGCAAGCCATACGTAAGCTGAAGTGGCAGGCGCAGCAGCTGGAGGAAACCGGTACAGAAGTTTGGGAGGCCCTTGCCGCACTGGATGAGGAGCATCGGGTGGCTGTTATATTGAAGCATTATTACGGATATGCCTACGAGGAAATCGGGGAGATTCTGGGGATTCCCGCAGGTACGGTGAAGTCCAGGGTCCATAACGGAGTAAAGGCCTTGCGAAAGGAGCTGGAAGCATGAATAAGGATGAAAATCTTTCTGCGGAGAAGGAGGAGCAGCAGCTGGTGGGGCTCCTGCGCTCCGGTCTGGATGCATTGGACCGGACGGTTTCCATAACCGAGCCGGATCCCGCTGTCTTCGCTGCGCGGCTGGAAGAGCAGCGGCGTATATCGCGCAGGCGGTTTGTGAGAGATTTGCTGCTTTTTTTGGCCGCCTCCTGCTTACTCCTTGGGGTGATGGGACTAATGCTGTTCAAGGTGCCGACGCTGTTTATGGTATTGTACGGGGCAGGTTTTATGCTCCCGGCCATCCTGGCCTATAAGGAAAAAGAAAAGGGGAGGGTGAGAGAAGGATGACGGATGCACAAGTATGGGCCGTTATGCTGGCATTGCCGATTCTGATCGCACAAGCGCTGTATCTATTTATTGATGCCCGCAAAAGAGGCCGTTTCCCTTGGTTGTGGGGGCTTTGGGGACTCATCCACGCTCCGCTTCCTTTAATTGTGTATTATTTTACCGTCCGCAGATCGGGGCGGCGCGCATAGGAGTAGAGCAAGCGTCCCCCTTACGGGAGCGGCGCTTTTTTTGTGCGAATCTTTCAATTGGACACAACCGGATTTTTCTAGTAACATAAGAAGCAAATTCATAGGCTACTAGACTGTGCGCGGTTGATCCGGGCCAGGCAAAGGAGGAGTCGGTATGCTGCCATTGGGTCAAAAGGTGTTTATTGTCGCCGACAGCTTTGAGCAAAACCTGCCTATTGGAGAGCACGGATACATCATTGCGTATGACCGTAATCCGGATAATGTATTCGAATATGTAGTTCGCGTGCCCAAAACGAATAAGCATTTTTTCGTGACGGGCAGTGATATAGAGACCGAGGAACTGCTGCTTTCCCAAGAGGCGGAGCGGATTGAGCGGGAGGCGCTGATCGATTTTGCATTGGCGACTCATAATGAAGCGTTATTCCGCCGGCTGATGAACGGTGACCCGGAGGAGAATCCGCCTGCAGATGGCGATGGCAACAAGGAAGTCATCAGCAGAGAGGATTTTATCCGCCAGGTGGGGCTGAAAGCCTGGATTTAAGATTGTTTGATCGGTTGAGCCGTTCCCGGTGATGGGAGCGGCTTTTTATTTTTCTGCAGGACAGCGGGCCGCGGGCCGGGGAAGGAAGCTCTAACGGACACAGAAGCCGTTATTATGCCGAAAATGGCGGCGCTGGAATTGTAACGGAAGCAGGAGCCTTTATTTGAGCTGACGGGAGGTAAAATGGGGCGGTTTCGGAGAAATAGCGTCTCCTGCCGCCGTTAGAAATGGGAAAAGCCGTTTTTGGGGCAAATAACGGCGCTGGCTGCCGTTAGAATGGACCATACTGGTGGAGATTGGGGAGAGGCTTAGCCGAAATAACTGTGGGGTTGGCGGAAGTTTTGGAAATCGGCAATTGAGTTCAATTTTCCGGTAGGCTATAATGGAATGAAGTATTTTGGAGAAAAATGGGGTGCAGTGATGAGCATAACTGTAAAAGATGTGGAGCATGTCGCCGCTTTGGCCAGATTGGAGCTGACTGAGGAGGAAAAGGACGTGTATGCGGGCCAGCTGAACGCCATTCTAAAGTATGCAGAGCAGCTGAATGCCCTGGATACGGAGGGTGTGGAGCCCACCAGCCATGCGGTGCCTCTTTTTAACGTCATGCGGGAGGATACAGTGAAGCCTTCGATTCCCGTGGAGGTAGCCATGCTGAACGCGCCGGAGGAAGAGGACGGCCAATTCAAGGTTCCGGCGGTATTGGAATAAGGAGAATGTCCGCTCCGCGAAATTAGTGGAGTTTAAGCCAGCTTATGCTTACGATGCAGGCTTTCCTCCCGGAAAGCCCTAGCTTATGCTTACGATGCCAGTTTTCGCTTACGCGAAAACAGTTGATGCTTACGATGCAGGCTTTCTTTACAGAAAGCCCTTAGGAGGGTTACACGTGTCATTGTTTGATTTGCGATTGCAGGACGTGCATGACAAGCTTACGGGCGGGGAGTTGTCCGTTACCGATCTGGTGGATGCCTCTTACCGGCGGATTGCCCATGTGGAGCCCCAGGTTTCCGCTTTTCTTCATCTATATGAGGAGGATGCCCGGGCACAGGCTGCCGTGCTGGACAAGCAGCTGAAGGATGGAAGCGAGCGGGGACTGCTGTTTGGTCTGCCCGCAGGCATTAAGGATAACATGACCGCGGTGGGCACGCTGACCACCTGCGCCAGCAAGTTCCTGGCCAACTACCAGTCCATCTATGATTCGACTGCTGTGTCCAAGCTGAAGAACGCCCAAGCTGTGCTGGTGGGCAAAACCAACATGGACGAGTTCGCCATGGGCGGCTCTAACGAAAACTCCGGGTTCCATCCCACCTATAACCCTTGGAATACTGCCTATGTGCCCGGCGGCTCCAGCGGCGGTTCGGCAGCGGCCGTTGCCGCAGGCGAGGTGTACTTCTCTCTGGGATCCGATACAGGCGGCTCTATCCGCCAACCAGCCTCCTATTGCGGCATTGTGGGATTGAAGCCTACCTACGGCCTGGTCTCCCGTTACGGGCTGGTAGCCTTTGCCTCCTCCCTGGATCAAATCGGTCCCTTGACCAAAAATGTAGAGGACGCCGCCTACGTGCTCCAGGCCATTGCCGGACATGACGGGCAGGACTCCACCTCGCTCAACGTGGAGATTCCCGACTATATTTCTGCTCTGACGGGAGATGTGAAGGGACTGCGCATTGCGGTGCCCAAGGAGTATCTGGGAGCCGGTGTGGATCCGGCCGTGAAGGAATCGGTGCTGGCTGCCCTTAAGGTATACGAAAGCCTGGGCGCTGTGTGGGAAGAGGTCTCTCTGCCCCATACAGAATACGCCGTTGCCACGTATTATCTCTTGGCTTCCTCGGAGGCCTCCTCTAACCTGGCCCGTTATGACGGAGTCCGCTACGGCGTCCGCGCCGACAATGCCGAGAATTTGCTGGATCTGTACAAGAAGTCCCGCAGTCAAGGCTTCGGCGCCGAAGTGAAGCGCCGGATTATGCTAGGCACCTACGCATTGAGCTCCGGTTATTATGACGCCTTCTACTTGAAGGCGCAGAAGGTCCGGACCCTGATCCGTCAGGACTTCGAGAAGGTGTTCCAAAATTACGACGTGATTATCGGGCCCACGGCTCCGACAACCGCCTTCCCCATCGGGGCGCAGGTGGACGACCCGCTGACCATGTATCTTAACGATATCCTCACCATTCCGGTGAACCTGGCGGGCATCCCCGCCATCAGCATTCCCTGCGGCCACAGCGGCGGTTTGCCGGTAGGCCTGCAGATTATCGGCAAGGCGCTGGATGAGGCAACCGTTTTGCGCGCCGCCCATGCCTTTGAACAGAATACCGCTTATCACACCCTGCGTCCTTCCCTGGCCGCCGACATCAAGGAGGCAACCGTATGACCACCACATCCGCAACCCGGTATGAAACTGTCATTGGCCTTGAGGTCCATGTGGAGCTGCATACCGCAACAAAGATTTTCTGCGGCTGCGCCACCTCCTTCGGCGCCGAGCCCAATACCCGCACCTGCCCGGTCTGTCTGGGGCATCCCGGCGTGCTGCCGGTGCTGAACCGCCAGGCGGTGGAGTATGCCATGAAGGCGGCGATGGCCTTGAATTGCCAGATCGCCTCTGTCAGCAAATTCGACCGGAAGAATTATTTTTATCCCGACTTGCCCAAGGCTTACCAAATTTCGCAATTTGACAAGCCCATCGGCGAACATGGGTATATCGATATTGAAGTGAACGGTGTAGAAAAGCGCATCGGCATTACCCGGGTCCACCTGGAGGAGGATGCCTGCAAGCTGAATCACGTGGACGGCGGTTATGCGTCTCTTGTCGATATTAACCGGGGCGGCACTCCTTTGATTGAGATCGTCTCCGAGCCGGACCTGCGCTCTCCGGAGGAAGCCAGAGCCTATCTGGAGAAAATCCGCACCATTATGCAGTATTGCGAAGTGTCCGACGTAAAAATGGAGGAGGGCTCCCTGCGCTGCGATGCCAATGTCAGCCTCCGCCCTTACGGCCAGGAGCAGTTCGGTACCAAAGCGGAATTGAAGAACATGAACTCCTTCCGCGGTGTCCAGAAGGGTCTGGAATACGAGGAGATTCGCCAAGCGGAAGTGCTCCGTTCCGGCGGCAAGATCGTTCAGGAAACCCGGCGTTATGATGATGCCCAAGGCAAAACCTTCTCCATGCGGAGCAAGGAAGAGGCCCATGATTACCGGTATTTCCCTGACCCGGATTTGGTGACCCTTCATATTGACGATGCGTGGAAGGATCGCGTCCGCGGCAGCATTCCCGAGCTTCCGGATTCCCGGAAGGCCCGTTATACAGCGGAGCTGGGATTGTCCGGTTACGATGCGGAGGTGATTACCGCCTCCAAGAGCTTGGCCGATCTTTTTGAGGAAAGTCTCCAATATACCACTGATGCCAAAGCAGCCGTCAACTGGATTATGGGGGATCTGCTGGGCTACCTGAACGCCAACGGATTGGATCCTGCCCAAACGAAGGTAACGGGCAAAAGCCTTGGCAGCATGATTTCCCTGATTGAGAAGGGGACCATCAGCGGCAAAATCGCCAAAACCGTCTTTAAGGGCATGCTGGAAACCGGCAAGGACCCGGAAAAGATTGTAGAGGAGCAAGGGCTGGTCCAAATCAGCGACGAAGGGGCCATCAAAGCCATTGTGGAGCAGGTCGTGGCGGACAATCCCCAATCCGTGGCAGATTTCAAGGCCGGCAAGGAAAAGGCCATCGGCTTCCTGGTGGGCCAGGTTATGAAGGCCTCCAAGGGCAAGGCTAACCCGGCCTTGGCCAACAAGCTTATTCTTGAGGTATTAAGCAACAGCTGACAGGAGTGAAGACGCATGGTCCGGCTTATCGATTTGGACAATACCCAAGAGATGCTGGAGCTCCTTGCCCTTCAGGCGGCTGCATACAACAAAGAGGCGGAATTGGTCGGCTTGGCCGATATTCCGCCTCTTTTGCAATCCCCGCAGTCTGTTCGGGCTTCGGGAGAAGTCTATTATGGTTTCTTCACGGAGGAAGGGCTGGCCGGCGCAGTTTCATTGAAGCGGGAGCAGCCCTCTCTGCTGGTGGCACCAGCGGGGCCGGAACGGCTGCATATCTGCCGCATGATGGTCCAGCCGGGCATGTTCCGCCGCGGCATTGCATCGGCGCTGTTGCGCCGTGTGCTGGAGCTGGCAGCCGCCGAGGGTTTGGACACCGCCGTCCTGGCGGTGTCCGTCAATGAGCCGGCTATGGCCCTGTACGGCCGCTTCGGCTTTGAGACCATCCGGCAGCATCCCGCCATCGGCGGGCTTACGCTGAACGAGATGGTCGCGAAGCCCGGCGTACAGGCAACGGCCGGAGATGCCGGCTGAGGCTTATAATGCCACAGTGTACCCTTCGAAGGACACCGGACTTCCATTGATGGTCCGCAGCTTTACGGACCCATCCGTCGAGATGTCCAGCCGGAGCTCCATGTCTTCTGCAAGTGTTTTACCTTTAAATTGAAGTACCCCGTCCACGCTGCTGAACAGCCCCTCCTGCGCCTGCCGTTTTGCCGCGGCAGCCACCTCGGTCAAGCTGCCCCATCCCTGGGCTGACGCGGTTCCGGCTGTGAAGGCCTCCACCGCCACACCGTTTACTCCACCTTCGGACCTGACTTCGATGCAGCTCCGCTCCTCATTTTCCACACAGGTATAAGGGTTCATGATATGCGCCACCAGATATACGGACCCCACCAGCCCGGTTATCTGCCGGTCTCCAAACAGCCAGTCCCCTTTGGGCAGCACACCAAGGATCAGTTCCGTTTCCACGGGCTCCTCAGACGGTGCAAACAGAGCGACTGCCGCATTGCGGTGGAGCAGTACCTGGGACAGGCCGCCCTCATGCCGGTAATCCCCCTGGGAGAAACCGTTGCCTGGCCGGAAAAAATACGCCTTATTGACGCTTCCGTCCCGGTTGGCGGGCAGGGTCACGTCCCAACGGTGCTGCTCGTTATCAAACTCCGTTGCGCGTTCCCACACGCCGCCTACAGCGAAGTGGGGTGTCATGTAGGTATAGCTATGCAGGCAGCCCTCGGCCAGATTTTGCGGATGGATGGGAATCAGGCGGCGGACCTCCCGCACATCGCTTCTGGCTGCCGCAGAGGCGGTAATTTCCTTTGTAGAAGGCGATGCAGGCAAAATCCCCGCAGCCTCCAGGCGGGCAATGGATTCGGGCAGGGGGAAATCCCCATATTCCACATAATCCAGCAGGGTGTTGCGGTCTGCCGGAATATCATGGCCCAAACCGCGGGAATGGGGGCCGGCCCATGCTCCCTTCAGGTAAGTAAGGGACCGCACTCTCCACAGGTAGTCCAGCATATCATGCAGAAGCTGGAGCGTATCCGCATCCTTAACCAGTGCACGGGCACAGGAGAAGGACTGGACCCAATGCCAGAACCAGGGCATGGCGCTGTATTCCCGCATGCCGTTCACTCGGATGGTATCCAGCAGCAGGCGCAGATTGTCCCTTCCTTCCGCCGCCAGCGCCTCATCCCGGAACAGCTCCCCCCAAATGATCTGCTGGGCGATGTATTTGGACTCATGGTGGTTAAAATATTCTACAGGCTTCCGGTAATAATCCCCCATATAGGCATGCCGCATAGCCTCCTCGAAGGCGCTCCGCAGATGGGCGCCCATTCTGGCTCCGAAGGTATGATGATACCAGGCAATCAGCGACCCCAACAGCTCAACGGGCAAGGTATGGGGAGAAGCAGTAAAGGGGTCATTCCCCAGATTCAGCGGCCAATGCCCGTACATAGGAGCATCCGGTTCTTTTATTTGAAGCTTCAGCACCAAAAGCAGCATTTCTTCGCCAAGCCGGGCTCCCTGTTCCTTGGGAAAGGATACGGTTACTTCCGGATCCGTGCTTGCAGCGTACAAATGCATGGCATAATACAGATTATCCCGCATATCCCGGTGAAACCAGAAGCCGCTTTCCAGCCGGGGCAGATGAAAGGCCGTTTCGGCGGCAAAAACCAGCACTTCTTGGCGGCGCTCTATATGATTGGTCACGTTAAATGGCACACTCCATTCGTGGAATTGTGATGAATTGAAACCTTTAAACTAGAGTGTAGGCTACTTTTGGACTGTGAGCAACAAAAAAATTGCCGGTCTGTTTTTATTCCCGGTCCCCCTTGCTATAATATAGCTTTACAATGAAATGACAAACCATCTGTGAACAGGAGCTGAAGCGCCATGAGTCCCTGGCATCTTGATCCGATTTACATGGCCGGACGGCTGATGCTTGCCCTTGTACTGGGCGGGCTTATAGGATTCGAACGGGAGCGCAACAGCAGTGCCGCAGGCTTCCGCACTCATATTCTGGTATGCCTCGGATCGGCATTAATCATGCTGCTGTCCGCCCACGGCTTTCCCGAATTCGCCAAACAACCCGGCGTCAACATGGACCCGGCGAGATTGGCGGCACAAGTAATCAGCGGGATTGGTTTTTTGGGTGCGGGCACAATCCTGCGCAACGGGCTATCCATCACCGGCCTGACTACGGCCGCTTCCTTATGGGTGGTTGCCGCCATTGGACTGGCTGCCGGCGCAGGATTTTATTTTCCGGCGATACTCTGCACGATTATGGTGCTTCTCAGTCTGTGGATGCTGAATGCGGTAGAAAAGCGGTTTTTCAGCTCCAAGCGGGTTTATCTGCTAAAAATCCATGCGACCCGCACTCATGGGGTTCTTAATGAGATCTCATCTCTTTTGGAGCGGCAGGGTGTAGTGATCATCCGCTTGTCTACGGAGGAGGATGACCGCAACGAAAATGAGGTCGATCTGCGGATCACCATGTCCGTTAAGCTGCCCAAGGGTATGAAGGCGCTGCTTCTTGCGGATGAAATCCGGGAGCTGAAGTTTATTTCGGGAGTCTACGTGGAATACGGAGCATAAGTAGTTCCCCCAAAAGTGAAGTGTAAGCAATTCCCCCAAAAGTGAAGAAAATGCTCTGCAGCGAATTCCGATTACTTTTGGGGGGGCCCCCGGAAAAACACTTTTTTAAAAAACTTTGATTTAATGAAGGGAATGCCGGAAATCCGGCGTCTAATAGAATGATGTAAAAAAACGTGGCCGGGGCAGGGGAAGGTGAGCGCATGGAGCAGCTGACGGATGAACAACTGATTGAGCGGGTCCGTCAGGGCAGCATGGACGCCTTCGCCGCTTTGGTGGACCGCCACAAAAACGGCGTTTTCCAATTTATACGCTGCCGGGTGGAGGTTCGGGAAACCGCCGAGGACTTGGCTCAGGAGGTTTTTCTGAAGCTGTACCGGCATCTGCCGGACTTCCGGGGAGATGCCCGGTTCACCACCTGGCTTTATGGCCTAACCCTCAATACGGTGCGGGATCATCTCCGCATGAAGAAGAGGCGCCCCGTTACAACGGTGCTGGAAACGCTGAAGGGATGGTTCACCGATTCCCGGGAGGAGCCTGAGGCGGAGGCTGTACGGTCCGAGGAGCGTCAAACCGTGGCAGGCATCCTGGCCGGGCTGCCGCCCAAATACCGGGAGGTGCTGGTTCTTTACCACTACAGGCAAATGGCTTTGTCCGAAGTCGCCCTGCTTTTGCAAATCCCGGTGAAAACCGCAGAAACCCGCCTGTATCGGGGGAAGCAGCTTCTCAAAGAACGATGGCTGGAGGTGGATCAACATGAAGACAGTGCATCCCAACGACGGACAGCTCGAACAGTACCGGAAGCAAAGGCTGATTCCTGAGCAAAAGCAGCATATATCCGCACATGTGGAGGTTTGCCCGGTGTGCTCCCGCCGCGTAAGGGACATGGAAAGGCTGGAGCTTCTTCTCGACAGCGCTGCCGCGGAATCTCTTCCCGTCGATTTCACCTCCAAGCTGATAGCCGGGCTGGAGGCGGAACAACGGACATCCGGGGCGGTCCAGGCAGTGCCAGCGAAGCGGAGAATGATCCTGCGCCCCGAAATTGTCAACATCATGGTAGCGGCTGCCGCGACCTACCTGTTTGTGGCCAGCGGAGCTTTAAAGGTCGTGGTAGCGCTGGACCAAGCGTCGCTGGAAATCCATGTGTTCAGCAGACTGGGGACAGCCTTTCAGGTTGTAGGCCAGTGGTTTGGCAGCTTTAATTAAATCGTGAATACATATGAAGAGGAGGATAAAACATGGACTTTCCAGAGCAAAGCGGACCGGCATATACCGGCGGGCGCACTTATTTCGACGAGGGTATCCCAATGGGCAAGCAGGCACAGGAGCCTTTTGGTTATCCCAATATGGGGTATCCGGGGATGGACCCGTTTTTGAACCTGCCCCTGAAACGGAAGTTCCTTGCGGGGCTGTTTTCCTTTTTTGTCCCCGGCACGGGGCACTTTTATTTGGGCTTGATGCAAAAGGGCCTGTTGATCATGCTGATGTTTATTTTCAACATAGCCGCCATGGTGTTCGCCACGGAAGCCAACAGCTTTAGCGGGAATACCTATTTGCCGCTGGTTGTGGTTCTGGGCTGTTTAATTCCGGTAACGTATTTCTATAGTCTGTTCGACGCGCTGCAATCCACTGACCAGGTGAACGCCTACCGCAAGGCTGTGCGT